>CAKNLX010000001.1 GCA_930989465.1 uncultured Lactobacillus sp.
AAATCCCATTGATAGAATATCATAGAAATCTATCAACAGGATTTATCATAGAGCCTCTTTTTATTTGTCTGCCGAAACGTAGTGAAGGCAGACTTTTTTTATGCATTTCAAATTTAGTAACAACTCACTATAATTATATCATTAACAAAAAAAGGTTTATTTCTCTAAGCATTTTTGCAAATAGAAATAAACCTTTTTCATCTTAATTAATTCAAATATGAATATGGATCACCTTTGGCTCTGGCTGGCATTGTATATCTTCCAAATAGAATCATAGCATGATGCGTTTTAATCCATTCATTCTTAGGTAAAATTGATTCCAACCGTTGTTCAACTTCATGTGGTGTTGCCTTTTGATCAACAATATGAAACACCTTCGATATTCTTGATACATGCGTATCTACCGCAATTGCTGGAACTCCGTAACCTTCAGCTAAAACTACATTAGCAGTTTTCTCTCCTACTCCAGGTAACGTCATCAAAGTCTTCTTATCTTCAGGAATTTCACTATTATACTTTTCAACTAAAATTTGTGCAGTAGCTTTTAAGTGTTTGGCCTTTGAGCGATACAATCCAATAGTCTTAATTGTATTTTCAATCTCTTCAATTGGAGCATTGGCTAAAATTTCAGGAGTAGGAAATTTTTTAATAAAATCAGGCATAACCCGATTAACCATTTTATCGGTCGTCTGTGCACTCATCATTACCGCACACAACAAATGAAAAGTATTATCCCATTGTAATTCGCCTTTAGCATCAGGGTACATTGCTAAAATTCTTTTTAAAACACTACGTGCTTTATCATCGCTTAATAAATCTTCTGCCATCCTATCTGTTCCTCTTTAAAAATCTCTCAATTTCATCAACGGTTTTTAAGTTATGCCGCTGCCAATTAAGTAAAACTCGATCAATATATTTCAAAGAATAAGCCTGAGACAACACAGCTTCTCTCAGAGCCAATTCTATCACTTCAGGAGTATAATGATCCACACTTAGCCATTGAGCGATCTCTTCCCTCTCAATTGGGCTCAGATAACGTCCAAACTCTACCTCAACTTTACGAGAAAGATAATTTAACGGATTATTATCTAAATCATCTACAACGGATACAGTCTTTTCTCTCTTCTTATCTTTGATTAATACATTCTGATCTATATATTGATCTATAGCATCATACAATTTATTTAAGCTATATCTATTACCAATTTTATCTTGATTATCTTTTACTTGCTCAATAGTTAAATAATCTCGATCAATTAGTCTTTGAATAATATTGCCAACATCTGCTACCGTCAAATTAGTATTAGCCGCTATTTTTTCGTTCGAGGGGAACGACTCTCCACGCTGACTAAAAGCTTCCAGTTGAATAATTAACAATAACTCCGCATCACTAATATTAAGTTTAGAATAGTACGCAATTAAGCCATTTTGTAAGGTGGTAAAACCTAAAGCGCGATAATCATTAAATTGCAAGGCAGATTTCCTTTCCAAAAATAAAAGTTGAACTAATAAATAGTCCAACTTTCGGTTTACATATTCATAATTGTCGATGCAATTATTAAGGTTGCATTCTGTTAATCAATCTTGGGAATGGAATTGCTTCACGAATATGGTCAAGGTGACATACCCAAGCAATAGTACGTTCAAAGCCCATACCGAAGCCTGAGTGAGGAACACCACCAAATTGACGTAAGTCAAGGTACCATTGATAATCTTCAAGGTTAAGACCAGCATCAATAATTTGTTGCTTCAACACTTCGTAGTTACCTTCACGTTCTGATCCACCAAAGATTTCACCGTAACCTTCTGGTGCAATAACATCAGCACATAAGTATTCCTTTGGATTATCAGGATTCTTCTTCATGTAGAATGGCTTAATTGAGGTTGGGTAGTTTACGATAAATACTGGACGGTCATATTGTTCAGAAATGTAACCTTCATCAGGTGCACCAAAGTCATCGCCCCACTTAAAGTCACGACCTGCCTCTTGAAGCATCTTAACAGCATCATCATATGGAAGACGAACAAAGTTACCTTCGGTAGTTGGACGAAGCTTTTCAGGATCTCTACCTAAAATCTTCAATTCGTATTCATTCTTGTCTAATACTTGCTTAACCATGTAAGCTAAGTATCTTTCTTGTAAGTCTAATGATTCATCTTGGTGCATCCAAGCCATTTCGGGTTCCATCATCCAGAATTCAGTCATGTGACGGCGACCCTTTGATTCTTCCGCTCTAAATGTTGGACCAAAAGTAAAGATCTTGCCATAAGCCATAGCACCAGCTTCACCGTATAATTGACCAGATTGTGATAAGTAAGCATCATGGTCAAAGTATTCAACGTGGAATAATTGAGTAGTACCTTCTGGAGCTGAGTGCATGAAAATTGGTGCATCAAACTTAATGAAGCCTTCCTTTTCAAAGAAGTCTACAGTAGCCTTAAACATAGTGTTTCTAATTTGCATAATTGCAAATGGCTTCTTTGATCTTAACCATAAGTGACGGTGGTCAAGTAAGAAGTCAACACCGTGTTCCTTATTACCAATTGGGTAGCTTTCATTGTTTGAAACTACCTTTAAATCAGTAATTTGGATTTCATAGCCAAAGTGAGAACGTGCATCTTCGTGAACAGTACCAGTAATGTAGAAGCTGGCTTCTTGTCTAAGAGTCTTAGCAGCTTCAAAAACTTCTTCTGATACGTCATTCTTACGAACTACCCCTTGGAAAAATGCAGTACCATCACGTAATTGCAAAAAGATAATCTTTCCGCTTGATCGTTTATCTGTAAGCCAAACATGCATTTTCACTTCTTCATCAACATGCTTGGAAGAATCTTTAATTGAAATCAATTCTGTCATAAAATTCCTATCCACCTTTTTATCATTTATACAATGTACATGATACCAAAGTTTCTACAAATTATCGACTTCTGAGATATCATTTCCATCTTTAAATTCATATAAAGTATAACCTAGATTGCCATTTTGTTTTTTATAGGCAACTTCCCAAACAGCTTCACCTTTGTACCAACCAAGATTAATATGATTAATTGTAGCATCAGAATGAGAGGATTTAAACTTATTTTTAATATAGGTTTCAGATACTCCTTTATTTGCTGGATATAAATATGCTTTTTTAGAGTTAGGCAAATAAACAAAATAATAGCGTTTGCCTTTTTTCCCGGTTCCAGTAATAGCATAACTACTAGTTCCTCTATCTAAATGATAGTAGCTTTGAATATTCTTAATTGGAGTTTTAGTCCGGGCTATTTCTGCAATTTTTTGATCATTACCTCGACTGCGAGACCCCGCATAATAAAAGATTAAAATGCTAGCCACAAAAGCAATTATAACAATCCCGATTACCCATGATATAAATTTTAACGTTTGTCTCGTATCATCTTGTATCATCATTTTTTCTTATTTTCTAATTCTTTTAATTTCTCTTTTGTAACTCTTTCTACCTTAACAGGAATTGCCTGTAAGAACGCCTTGCCATATTCTTTAGACCATAATCTAGGATCCAAAATAATATATTGTCCATGATCTTTTTCACCACGAATTAAGCGCCCCATTCCCTGTCTGAATCTAATAACAGCTCGAGGGAGGCTATCCTTTTCAAAGACGTTAATCCCTTGATCTTCTAGTTTTTTCTGTCTTAAACGAACTTCTGGCTGATCTGGGGATTCAAATGGCAATCGTGCTGCAAATACAGTATCAATACCACAATCATGAAAATCGATTCCTTCCCAAAAACTATCAGCACCAATAATAATCGCTTTTTTAGCAATTACAAATCTTTTTGCAATTCTATTATTAGAACCCGATATTCCTTGGGCCAATATTTCGAAATCTTTTAATTCTGGGGAATTCATAATAGCCATGAATACCGTTCGAATTTTTTCTAGATTAGTCATTAACACTAGAATGTGGTTTTTATTTGTAAGATCGTTAATTAAAATTTGCTCAATATCATCTTCATACGCTTCACTATCTGGATTAGGCATGTTATTAACCGAGATTACTTGCAAATGCTTCTTAATGTTAAATGTGCTTTTGCCTATGTATTCAACTACAGCCATATTTTTTAAAGCCAGCTGGTTAACAGCATAATCAAAATTATGGTTACTGATTAATGTAGCACTGATAAAAGCAATATGGTCAAAGCGACTATAAATTTGATTAAGCACTTCTTCAGCATCTAACATCAGCCAATCTAAGTTAGTGCTTAAAGGATCATCCGGATTAGTAACCATCAATATAAACCCATCTTGATCCAAATTTTGCGAATCAGATAATATATCTGCTAATTGATAACTCTTTTCAGAATAATAATCTAAACGATCAATTTGTTCAGTAATTTCACTCAGCAGCGTCTCAGTATTGGTCAGAATTTGTTCTTGCTCATGATAAAGTTCAAACAAAACCTGATTGGTTAATTCTCTAACTTCCTCTAATTTTTGTTGGAACTTAGATAATAATTGCTTAAATTGACTATTTTTATTAAATAAGCCTTTTCCTTGAAAACTTAATTCTAAAGTTCCATTAGCCAAAAATGACCTATTGACTGCATTATCGTTTTGAGCGTATAAATCCTTTTGTAAATCATTAATACATTGAATCAATTCTAGAATCTGTGGATCAAGCTTTTTTAATAAAAAGTTGAGTTGCACATTATCATTAAATTGATTTTCTACACCATCATTAGAAAAATAAAGCAGGTTGCGTAAATGACTTAATACGCCCCATAAAGCTTCAAAGCGTAATGAATCATTACGTGAACTAATAACGTTTTCAGTAAAGCGATGTGCTTCATCAACTACTAAATATGGGTTTTGCCCCCAAATAGTGTCCATATAATGATTAGCCAAATAAGCATGGTTAGTAACTAATATATCAGCCTCTTCCTGGCGCTTTCGTGCAAGATTCCAGAAATCTACACTAGCAAAACGACTACCTACTCTTGCATCCCCCGGGTGTTGAATCTGTGCAAACAACGGAGCATTATAGTTAGTCAAATTTAGCTCATCTAGATCACCAGTTTTAGTTTCCGTAAGCCAAACTAAGATCTGCATCTGTAATACAAGAGTATTTTTATTCGGCGTACCTTGAAAAATCGTTTGTACAAACCCATCTAAATCTAAATAATGACTGCTGGATTTAACGACCTCAGCTGTTAAATCTAATTTAGTAACCTTTAAAAGCTGAGGTATCTCATGCTCCATTATCTGCTCTTGTAATACCTTGGTTGGTGTAGCTACTACTAGTTTTCTACCCGAATAAAGTTGATACGCATATGAAAACAAATATGAGAAAGTCTTTCCAGTTCCATTAGGCGCTTCAATTATCATAGCTCGTTTATCGGAATTATTAATAAATTGATGTAAATGGTTAATTAAATCTACCTGAGCACGACGAAAATGCAATTTACCTTTAAACAAATTCTTCTTTTCATCATCAGTTTTTGGAAAATGAGCATTCTCTCCATGACGATCTAATTGATCATTCTGTTTTTGTAAAATAATATTGCGAACCTGCATATAGCTTGAGCCCAGTGGTCGTTTTTGCTTACGCAGATTATCTGCAATTGTCGCAATTACCCAAGATGTATCTCTAATTAAACTTGCTGATAAAGAGCTCAACGTATTCAAGGTTGCCTGAGGAAGACTCTCTAATTTATGAATAATTTTAATTAATAAAATGGCGGTCCCGTATGCATCTGAATCAGCCTTATGAGGATTAAGATGTTTAATCTTAAGTTGAGCAGTTAGATCACTCAACTTATATGAAGGCAATGTAGGAAAAGCAATCTTAGCTAATTCCACTGTATCAATTGCCTTATTAGTCAAAGCCTCATAGCCATGTTGTACTAATTCATAATTTAGAAAAGGTAAATCGAAATCAACATTATGCGCTACGAAAACCGTATCTTTTAAAATCTCTACTATCTTCGGTGCATAAACAGAGAAATCATCTTTCCCTTGTACATCTTCATTATGAATACTAGTCAGATTAACTACAGACTGGGGAATTTCACGATGAGGATTAATCATAAATGAATATGTCTTAACCACCCTCATATTTTTGATAATTGCACATCCGAACTGAATGATATGATGGCCTTTTTCTCGCTGCGTTCCTGTAGTTTCTAAGTCAACAACAGCAAAGGTATCTTTTGCAAAAATCTTTGCCATCTTTTTCCTTCTTTCTAACTACTTAACCTCAACTACTTGTTTTGCATCAAGCAGAATTAAATATTTGCCAATAACTTTCTTTTCACTAAATTCATTTAACGCTTGTTCATACAAACGAAGCTGACCAGTATATTTTTCTTTAATTAATTCAATTGATTTATCAATATTAGATTTATTCACATGATCAGTTTTGTAATCAAACAAAATGATACCATTCTTTGCTACAAAATAACCATCAATTGTACCGTGAACCAAAATTTTAGCATCTGGATCACTAAAATCCTTAAATAAAGTTCTAGCTGAAAGCAAACTAGAAAAATCAACTTCTCGCTTTAAATTATCTGGCTCTTTCCAAAAAGCTTTGGCAAAATCACTATGAACAAACCAGTCAATTTGGTCCTTCTTTAAGCTCGAAACAATATCTGGATTCAATTTCTTTTGTTCAATCAACGTTTCTATCTCTTGATCTAAATTATCTGCACTATCATTCGTGTAATCATAATACTGCAGGATTAAGTGAGTAGCCGTACCGATTTCTGCTCCTGTAAATTTTGTTTGATACAAAAAATTAGGCTTGGTATCAATTGGTTGCAAATAACGATTAGTAGAAGTTAATAAATGTGAATTCTCTAATTCAGCATCTATCGGATCATTAAATGCTTTTTTGATTTCAGAAACCGCTTGATAAGCCGTAGTTTCACTTGCATCTTTGAAAGGATAATCAAATTGATAAAGCTGGTTGACTGTCTGCGTTAGCAAATTAAGCTTACTTGTATTTTCCTGCTGCTTATTATCAGTTTCTTCTTTTTCAGTAAATTTAATATCTTCATCCTGATAATCAATAAACAAGATCTTTTGACTTTGATCGATTGACTTAGTAACATCACTCAATTTAATAGCCACATGTCGATCAAATCTTAATGAAGGTCCGATAAAACTTAAAGGACTAGTAGCTGATAATTTATTAATTAATGGCAGTTGACCAGCGTGATTCAATTCCGTCGACCATTCTTTTACCTTTTTGTTAAAGCTAGGGACATCACCTACCAAAATCAATTTTTGCTTTGCTCTAGTTAAAGCCACATAAAGAATACGTGCTTCTTCTTCAAGCAATTGCTGTTTTTTAGTAATGTTCCCCATTGCCTTAACTAGTGAGTCTACACGATAATGCTTTTCTCTTAAGGTAATCCCCATACTATCAGAGTTAATAATATAATTACCATTTAAATCGCGCATCTGATAATGGTGCTGCATCCCTACATAGAAAACAATTGGAAACTCTAATCCCTTAGAACCATGAATCGTCATTAATCTAACAGCATTACCAGCTTCTTTAGTTAAAAGTGGCTGTGCTAAATCTTTTTGACTACGTCTCATTCTATCAATGAAGTTAATAAATTGATATAGTCCTTTAAAGCCTGCACTTTCATATGAAGAAGCTCTTTCATATAGTGCTTCTAAGTTAACTCGCCGCTGCTCACCATTAGGCAATGCCGTCATTATCTCTAATAAATTAGTACGCTCATATATGCTCCAAATTAATTCCGATATTCTATGGGTCGTGGCAAAACTACGCAATTCTGCTAACTGATTTAAAAAGTTTTTACACTTTTTACTTAACTCATCGTTAGTACCTATATATGAAGTAAGTGCACTATAAAAGTTGCTATTTTTACTCTTAATTCTAATTCTGGCTAGCTCTTTTTCATCAAAATTGAACAGTGGAGAACGTAATACTGTTACTAATGGAATATCCTGATCAGGATTATCAATTATTTTTAAATAATTCATCATGACAGTTAATTCAAAAGTTTGAAAATAGTTTTCTGCATCAGTAACAAATAATGGAATATCTTGCTTAGCAAATTCTTGCATAATTTCCAGATTATCACTACGACTTCTAGTTAAAATAGCAATATCACTATATTGCATATCTCGCATTTTACCAGTATTACTGTCAAAAACCTGAACGTGTTCTTCTTCTAACTGCTTAATCCGAGCAAGTACCATTTGAATTTCAGAAAAGTCTATCTCACTTTCATCTTTATTAGTGCCGTTTTTCTTTTCATGAATAATCACTTCACTTGCTTGAGGCAGTGATTTGGGATAATATTTCGCCCCAAAAACTAGCTGCCCTTCTTTTTGATAATCAATCCCACCAAAATCAGTACTTAAAATGCTCTTAAACACTAGGTTAACTGTTTCTGTTACTGGCTCGGTTGATCTAAAATTATCTGACAACAAAATCCGTTCTTCATGTTCATTCTGTTCTTGGGCAAATTGATGATATTTTTGTAAAAACAGACTTGGTTCAGCTTGTCTAAATCCATAAATTGACTGTTTTACATCCCCCACCATGAAAAGAGTGTTCTTTTCCTCATTTTTAATTTGCTGAATAATTCTTTCCTGCAGAGCATTAATATCCTGATATTCATCAATCAGAATTTCCTTAAACTTATTTTGATAAAAATCGCGCGCCATTTGGGAACTAGACGTATCTTGACTTAAGATTTGATAAGCTAATTGCTCCATATCACTATAATCAAGCAAATTTTCATTACGTTTTAACTGATTAAAGCGTTCAATTAATTTAATTTCAGCAGCTGAAATAGCACTGACAATCTTTTGCCCGTCTTGCATAATCTTGATCTGCTCTTTTTCAGCTACCGCAAAAAATGAAGTAAAGGTATCGAATACCTGACTCTTCGATTCATCTTTTAAAGCTTGGATTTCTTCATAAAACTCTACCAGGTCTTCATCCCATTTTTTCGATTTACGAAAACTAATTGTAAATACGCAGCTTCTTAATAACTCTCTCTGCTTATCATAATCAGCATCTTCTTTAACCGCTTGGACAAAATTATCTATATTTTGTGCAAACAGCGTGAATGACTCTTTTACCTTAGCCAATTCCTTAGTTTCCATCACAGCTTGTGATAAATAAGATGCTATCTTGTCCTGTAATTCCGAGAATTTAGCCACAATATACGGCTTAATTTGTTTTTGCCAAATCTTTGATTCCACAACGCTGTCTTCAATATCATAAATCTGTGGCAATTGTTTAAGCCAAGCGCGATATTCTGGTTTTGCCATAGCAAAATTGTATAAATCTAATAGCAAATCACGAGGACTATCTGCATCCCGATCACCAGCGAAATTATCATAGAAATGTCTAAAAGCTTGATCCTTATTAGTTAACATTTCCCCTTCGATCTCACGCAAAGCACGTTCTTTCAACAAGGCAGCTTGCGTATCATCAGTTAAGATCGTAAAACTAGGATCTAACTCAATTGAATAATAAAAGCGATGAATTACATCCAAACAAAATGCATCAATAGTTGAAATATTAGCGGTATCTACCTGATTTAACTGCTCACGCAAATATCTATGATTAACTCCAGGTTTGGCTAATTCTTTAGTTAAAGCGGCTTTAATTCTGATCTTCATTTCTTCGGCTGCGGCTTTGGTAAAAGTCACAACTAATAATTCATCTACTCGCGTACCTGCTAAAATTTCTTTTAAAACACGCTCAACTAAAACAGTAGTTTTACCACTACCGGCAGATGCGGAAACTAAAATATCATGCCCTTGATCATTAATTGCTTTTTCTTGTTCTTTTGTAAATTGTGGCAAAACTAATCCTTCTTTCCTAGTTTTTCCTTAATTTTAGCTAACAAATCTTTCTTACTCATGTTGCTAATCTCGTGATATTGATTATGTCTAAGCATGGCGTCAAAGAAGAAAATATCTTTAAAGTCTGAATATGTTAGAGCGTTTTTGCTCCTGCCATAACGATATGGATTTAATTCAATTTGACCAGATAAAATCTGCCTAGAAGCTTCTTTAATAAGATATTCATCATATTCCAATAGCAACTGAATTTCTTCTTCGCTAAAGTTACGATCTGCTGGCAATTTAAAGCCGCCTTTTGCCTTGGTTCCTACTCCTGTATAAAGTTGAGAAGCTTGACTAGGCTTACCATCTAATAATGGCTCAGCTTCTAACAAAATTTCCGGATTATTACTAATTAGGCCCGTATACATCAACTTAGGCTTACTATCTATTGCATTTTCACGTAAGTTTAAGCTGCTATCAATTAACTTATTACTATTTAGTCTTTCTAGCTGTCTAGTAACTGTTTGATAAAAAGCACCTAATAGCGAAAGCTTGTCCTCTTCCGCAAAGAAATGATTATTATTAGTTAAAACATCCAAGTAAGAAACCATCTGAAGGGCGATACCGTTATAAAACATCCCTAAATCAAATTTTTTAGCAGAAGATTTGTAATCGATCACTTGCGCTAAAACTTGATCTTTATTAGCAAAATTAGCTAAATCTACTCGGTCTATTTTCCCGCGTAAATTAACTTGATGATTACCAGCTAAATCCGGAATATCTAAACTGATACCTTTAATTTTTTGATCTAAACCAAAACTTAATTCAGAATATTTGGCTCGCAGCGGTGTTTCAGCTAGTGATTTACGCCAATTTCGAGCTACCTTGGAAGTCGTATGATCTAAACAGTGGAATAAATACTGGTTAAACGGGTCATTCATCAATTGAGCATATTTACTTTCATCCTTGATAACATCTCTAACCTGATTAAGTTGCTGCTCAAGCTCTACACTACTTAAATCGGCCAAATCAAGATGCTGTTCATTCAATCGCTTAACTAACCGATCAAATGTCTCATGGAAATAATTTCCGGCTTGAATAACATCAAATTCATTTTCAAAGCGGCGCCGTAATTTTAACCCGTAGGTCAAGAAATACTCATAAGAATTTTCATAAAAAGTCTCCAACTGTGAAACTGATGAATACAAATTCTTACCATATAGTTCCGCTGCTAAATCTTCTCCGATATCTTCAGGCTGATTATCAAAGTCGCTTGCGTCAAGCACAACTTTTACTTTTTGTGGTAAATATTTCTGTGTAATTCTTAGAAGTTCATTTATTGCATCAGATGAAGCATTAGAATTCATATAGGCTAAGTAACCTAGGCTCGCATCAGGATTAGTTATGAAAGATAAAAGATCCTGCATCTTTTCTGGTAGATCATGTTGACTAAATTCAGGCGCACCATAATTTTGTAGACGCTGATAATAAATTGACGGATCTAATTTCTCATTTGATGCATTTAACACAGGATAAGAAATATACACTCTGTCCTGCGCTAAGGCTAAAGACAAGCCAAACTGATAATTTTGATCTAAATTATTTAGTCGCTGATTATCTTCCAAATATGCATCAGATTCAAAACTACTTTGCAATTGATTTAAATTTTCTGTCGTCAAAAAACCTGGCTTTTTTTCAATTGCAGGTAAATTTCCGCTTGTCGCACCAATAATAAAGACTTGCTTATACCCACTGGCTTGAACCATTCCCATTTCTGATAAGTTGACAGCATCAAGAGTTGAAGGGATTTGCGAGAAAGCAGCTTCCTTGAATGCGCTAATCATCATATTAAAAAATTCATCTAAATCAAATTGCTCTGGGTTAATTGCCAGATAATCTTTCAATAATTGAATCAGCAAGTCCCATAATTGTTCAGGTTGCTGTGCTTGTTGCAAATCACCAGATTCATTCGCATCATCGCGCCATTGTTCTAAACGCTCAGCAATTCCGTTCTTAGTCAAAAAATCAAAGAATATGGTTAGAGCTTTTTGACTCTCCTTTTCTTGCTCTAATTTAGTAAACAAATTTGTAACTTTATCTACCAAATAACCACGTAATCGATCAATTTTGACCACTTCTTCATCAATTTTATCTAATCTGATAACTTCTGCACTTACAAAATCTGCAAAATGTTTTTTCCACAAATTATGATTAATTCCGTGAGCTAAAACAAAATTTTCTAATTCATCTACATCATGAATATACTCAGCTTCTTCTTTATACCAAGATGGGATGAGCAAATGCGTCTTTAATATGGCAAGCATACTCTGCGTCTGAAATGGACTATCCTTTAAGTCACGTAAATTGAACAGATTTTCAATCAATACAACTAGAGGGTGATATTTCATTTCCTGCTGCAAATCATTAAAGAAAGGAATATTATTTTGCCGCAAAATTGGCGTTAAATATGTCTCATATTCTTTCAAATCCGGTGCCAAAATTAGAAAATCACGGTAGCGATAATTATTCAGAGCCACTTGTTGATAAATTGTTCGCGCAACAAAATATGCTTCCGCATACCGAGAATCAGCTTTAACAAGTTGTACTTGATTTAATTCATCAACTTTAGGAATCGTTTCTGTCCAAAGGCTGTTTAGGATTTCACGTGAAGTAGGCTCAGCAGCAATCGGAAATTCATTTGCTACATAATCCATATCTCTCTCTTGCAAAAACGAAACTAATCGCTGGATAGTTTGTTGAATGACGTAATCATAATCTCCTTCTTCAGCTTTAGGATTGATGTTTCCTAGTCTCGTTTTAAAAGCCAGTGTTACATCTTTAGCTTTTCTCATTAAGATTTGAATAGTTAACATTTCCTGCAGAGAAAAATGAGAGAAATCACAGAAATAAAAACTAACATGTTTTAAATCAGAATTTTTAGCTAAAATTTCATTCAACTGTACTTGTACTTCGTTTTTAGTTGAAAATTTGCCCGCTATTTCCTCAATAAAAGCATTATAAATAATCCGTAAATCATGAATTTTACTTTTAGTTTCTTGATCTAAATTAGTTTCATCTATGTTATCCAAATCCAAATTGCCGTCATACACTTGTAAAATCGTATTATAAAGTTGACGTACCATCCCTGAATTACTCTGTTCAAAGATAATCAGCTCGTCTTGCTTTTCCTCAATAATATGGGTTAGCAACATCGCACTAGCAGCATCATCTAATTGTGTAGGCAATCCCTGTTCAGCATCTTTTAAGAAAAACCACGCTAAACGCGAGAACGATAACACGTACAGATTTTTGACTGCTGTCTCCGTTTGCTTTTTCTTAGATGCAAGTTTATTAATCGCTCTAACTTCTGTGGTAAACTTAATATGATTAGGAACGATGATAAAAGTTTTGTTTTCTGGGTGCTTTTGATAATTTTCAATTGCTGAGGCCAGAATTTTTTCTTGTAATGGGTCAGTTTGTCGTCCTGTTAAAATTTTGATCATTTGTTCGCACTTCCTTGTTTATTATTTTATCATAGCAAGGTTGATATCTTTTATTAAATCTATTTTAAGGATGATTAAAAAATGAAAACTAGTTTTTTAGCTCATGGGAAAGTAATTATTATTGGTGAACATTCTGTTGTTTACGGCTATGATGCTTTAGCGATGCCTATCAAAGCTTTGCATATTAAAACTACTGTCGAAAACAATTCTAAAATGTGGATGGATACCGCACGCTACCATGGCTCTTTTTATGATGCTCCGAGTGAATATGATGGTCTGAAGTATGTTGTCAAAGCTATGCAAAAAAAGGCAAACAACGATGAGCCATTAAAGATCACATATACTGGAGAAATCCCTATGGAACGAGGATTTGGCTCCAGCGCTACAGTTGCTCTAGGTACTACAAAGGCTTTAAACGAATTCTTTTCTTTAAATTTATCTGAATCTGAAATTATGGCAGTTACCAATCAGGCAGAAATGATTAATCACGGCAAGGCTTCTGGTCTTGATGCCGCTACAGTTAATTCCAACTACTTAGTATTTTTTAACAAAAAAATGGGACCCAAAGTTTTACAAGCTGAATTAGGTGCTACACTTTTAATTATGGACACTGGAGAATTAGGCAATACTAAGAAGGCTGTTACTCAAGTAAGTCAACTTTTAAGTGAATCAAAAGAGGCAAATGTTAATATGAAACGCTTAGGCGAATTAGCTGATCTGACAAAAAAAGCCTGGATTGATCATGATATCAAAACTGTAGGTAATATTTTTAATGAAGCACAAACGATTTTGCATTCTTTTAATATTTCAACTACCAAAATTGATCAATTACAAAAAATTGCTCTAGATAATGGTGCCCTTGGCTTCAAATTATCTGGTGGTGGCTTAGGCGGAATTACTATTGCTCTATGCGAGAACCAAGAAATCGCCAAAAACATTGCGGATAAATGTCAAGATCTAATTAGTAACTACTGGGTGGAGAAAATTTAATGTCAAAAATAGTACGTGCTCATACAAATATCGCTTTAATTAAATATTGGGGTAAAGCAAATGCGGAATTAAGACTTCCCTTAATGTCTAGTCTCTCAATGACACTAGATGCTTTTTATACCGATACTACAATCGAAAAGACAAACGATGATCCTGCTTTTTATTTAAATGGAAAAAAGCAAGATTCTAAACAAAGCCAACGAGTTTTTTCATATTTGGCCAAACTTCAAAATAAATTTGGTTTTCATGACAACTTAATCGTTAAATCTGTTAATCATGTTCCAACCTCTGCTGGACTCGCCTCTTCTAGTTCAGCCTTCGCCGCATTGGCAGCTGCTTTTTGCCAATGCTATAATATCCAAGTTGACAAAAAAGAGTTGTCACGTTTAGCACGAATCGGTTCTGGTTCCGCATGTCGCTCTATTTTTGGTGGGTTCTCGGTTTGGCAAAAGGGAGATTCCGACGAAAGTTCTTATGCATATGCTTTAGATGAACATCCTCAAATGGATCTACACCTTTTGGCTGTAGAATTAAACACTAAGCAAAAGAAGATTTCTTCTACTAGCGGCATGAAAGAAGCACAATCTTCTCCTTTCTTTAAGCCTTGGCTTGAACGCAATGAAAGTGAACTAAAGCAAATGATTACGGCCATTAAAAATAATGACTTTACCGCATTAGGTGAACTAGCAGAATTAAATGCTAATGAAATGCATGCCATCAATTTAACCGCTCAACCTGAATTTACGTACTTTGAACCAGACACAATTCGCGCCATTAAATTAGTTGAAGATCTTCGCAAAGAAGGAATTGAATGCTACTATACTATAGATGCTGGTCCAAACATTAAAGTTCTTTGCCGGTTAAGAAATAGCAAAGAAATTGTTGAACGCTTTAAGTCAGTATTTAATAATGTTAATATAGTGATTGCAAATTTTGGTCCTGGTATTACCTACTTGGATTAATCGTTGTAATAGAAAGTTAATTAGATTCGAGGATTTAATTCTTTTGATAACAGAAAAAGCACCCGGAAAATTATATATCGCTGGAGAATACGCCGTTTTAGAACAAAACTGTCCTGCTGTTTTAGTTGCCGTGAATCAATTTGTACGTGTTTCAATTACTAAAAGCAAGACTTCTACGGGCTTAATCCACTCTAAACAATATTCACAAGATTCTATTCACTGGATCCGTCAAGGTTCTAAGATGGTAATCGATAATCGTGATAACCCATTTGAATACATTTTATCTGCAATTTCTTACACAGAACAATATTGTATTGAACAAAACATTAAGATGAAAGTCTACGATCTGCATGTTAATTCAGATCTAGATTCTGCTGATGGTAAAAAGTATGGTTTAGGTTCAAGTGCCGCTGTCACTGTAGCTACGGTTAAAGCTATTTTACACTTCTATGGTGTCAAAATGAGCAATGAACTAGTATATAAATTATCTGCCATTTCCCATTATTCTGTCCAAGGTAATGGTTCTGCTGGTGACATTGCAGCTAGTGTTTATGGTGGTTGGCTAGCCTACCAAACTTTTGATAAAAAATGGCTACAATATGAATTAGCTAATAAAACCTTATCAGAAGTCGTAAATGAAGCTTGGCCAGGACTTAAGATTGAGTTGCTAACCCCACCTCACGATATGAAATTAATGATTGGTTGGAGTCAAAAGCCAGCATCAACTTCTCGTTTAGTTGATGAAACCAACGCTAATAAGGCAGCTTTAAATATGGAATACAAAAACTTCTTAGCTGCTTCTAGAGAATGCGTATTAAAGATGATTGCCGGCTTTGAGGCAAATGATATTCCATTAATAAAGAAGCAAATTCGTGTTAATCGTCATTTATTACAACATTTTGCTAAAATTAACCAAATTGCCATTGAAATTCCACGTTTGACTCAATTAATCAAAATTGCTGAAGACTTTGGTGGTGCCGCAAAAACTTCTGGGGCTGGTAATGGTGATTGCGGAATTGTAATCACTGATTCAGATACTGACGTTGATGCCTTAGAGAATGAATGGCGTCGTAATGGTATTCTGCCTTTGAACTTTAGAGTTCACCAAATTAGCCTTGCTCACTAATTGGAGAAAAATATGTCAATTAGATCTGAAAGAAAAGAAGAACATCTGAAATTAGCTCAGATGTTTTTTAATAAAGAAAAATATAATAGTTTTGATCAAATGCATCTGTTACGCCCTGCTCTACCAGAAAGTAAGGTTGATCAATCTGTTTTGGCAACAGAAATGTTTAATAAAAGCGTTTCTGCTCCTTTTTTTATCAATGCAATGACAGGTGGATCAAAGCAATCCTTAATAATTAATCAGGCTCTGGGAAAGATCGCACATCAAGAAAAGATTGCTCTAGCTCTTGGTTCTGCTAGCATTTTAGCTAAGGAAAAGGATCAATTAGAAAGTTTTTATGTTGCTCGCAATGAAGACCCAAATGGCGTTTTAATTGTCAATGTTAATCCTGAAACGCCTGTAAAAGCTATTCAAAAAATTATTCAAGAACTTGATGCAGATGCTCTGCAAGTTCACCTCAACACAGTACAGGAAGTTGCTATGCCTGAGGGTGATCGCAACTTTTATTGGCTAGAGAATATTAAAGAAATCCGCGATCAAATCGATGTTCCAATCATCATTAAAGAAGTCGGCTTTGGTCTTGATCAAGACAGCATTTACCTACTTAAAGAAAATGGCATTAAGTATTTTGACGTTGCAGGTAGTGGCGGAACAAACTTCGCGCAAATTGAAAATGCACGAAATGCTCGCGATGTCTCATATCTTGAAGATATTGGCTTACCCACTGTTATTTCAGCTTTGATGGCACAAAAAGAGGACGTTAACTTTATTGTATCTGGCGGCGTACGTAATCCACTAGACGTCTTAAAGGGATTATCTTTAGGTGGACAGTATGTTGGCATTTCTAATGTCTTTTTACAGGAATTCAACGAAAATAGTTTTGAAGGACTTCAAACCTTAATCAGCGATTGGAAAGATGAATTAGCTGCTTTAATTGCGATTTATGGTAAAAACGATTTGGCATCCCTACCCCAAATAAAAAAATACTATGATCTACAACTAAAGAACCAAATAGATCAATTAATTTAATATCAAAAAAGCACTAGACAATCTAGTGCTTTTATTTTACATAATTTTTATTATTTTGGCCTCTATATCTTTCTTACTTTTATTTTTATTGTAGAAAAGAAAAAGGATTAAGCATTCCTGATCCCCGGATCTAATGCTTAATCCTTTTAATATTTATTTAGTTCTTTTTCTTACGGTCCAAGCCGAAGATTGAGAAACAGTCGAAAAATTTCTTTTATAGCCGCAACTGCCGCGATTATTTTCTAAGTCCTTTAGGATAGAAATTTTTCAAAATTCCATTACCAGTAATTTTGCCAAAACTAAAAATCATTTGACTATAACTAACCAGCACAAAACCACGCAAATCACTTTGGACCTTAATCGTTTCTCCATGTAAGTACTTTTGGTAATCATCCAAGATTGCCAAATCAACTACACATGTCTGCTCCAATTGACCTAATACTTCTGCAAGTTGATGACCCGGTTCGAATCTCTTTTTCTTTAGAATTCCTAATTCGACACCATTATTAACAATGTGCAGCTTAGTCTTTTCAGGTAAAACAATCGCAGGAATAAAGACATGATCATTTCTAACCATTGCTTTTTTAGGCCAATCACTCAAACTAGTAGGCAAATTAAATTGATTAATCACCTCTGCAACTAGTTCTTGTTCGTTCTTAGTCAAACGCAATGGATTCTTTTTTTGCTTTTTCTTTTTACTCTTTTTGGTTACAACTTCTACATTGCCACCATTTTTCTGCAATACAGCAGCAAACTGACCTTCACCGACTCCATCTTGTGGCCAAAATCTAAGCGTTTTGGTTAATTCTGGATTATTATCACTCCACTCAGGATGACCTAGACTTATTCTTTCATCTTTGATTCCAGTATCTAAAATACTAAAATCGTGTTCATTAACTAACCAGCTAACAATTTGTTCATCTTCTTCTGGAGCAAACGTACAAGTCGAATAGATCAAGCGTCCATTTGGCTTGAGCATCTTAACTGCTTCGTTCAAGATATCTTTTTGTCTTCTTTGACATGTCAAAACATAATCTTGAGACCAATAATCAATTGCTTCAGGATTCTTTCTAAACATCCCTTCCCCACTACATGGAGCATCAACTAAAATTACGTCAAAAAATCCTGGAAAAACTGGTGATAATGCTTCTGGACTTTCATTAGTAATCAGTGCATTGCTTATTCCCCAACGCTCAATATTTTCTCTCAAGGCTTTAGCTCTAGTACCTGAGATTTCATTAGCAACTAACAGTCCTTCATTTTCTAGCTGCTCTCCTAATTCAGTTGTTTTCCCACCAGGAGCAGCACAAAGATCTAATACCCTGTCTCCAGGCTTAACACCGCTCAACGCAGCAGGAAACATCGCAGCAGGATCTTGCGAATAAACGTATCCACTTACCCATTCAGGATCTTCACCGCTTATTTCGCCATAATATGCATCCCTAAGATCAGGAATTGGTTTATTTAAGTCATAAGATAATTTGATCGGATTCTTTAACGTATTAATTCTAAAAGCTTTTTTGCTTTCTTCATTCATTGCCGTAAAAAGTGCTGTCGCTTCTTTATCGCCTAATAATTTTTCGTATTTTTCTTTAAATTCAACGGGTAGCTTTAACAACTTTTTTATCCTTTCTTATTAAGTGATATAACGTGATACAAAATGCCACTACATTCATTAGCCATGCCATAAGTAAAACTATGCTCAACACACTAGCCACTGAATAAAATGCATGCCATCTTAAAAAGATATATGCTAAAAGTCCACAAACGCCTTCTACCATTAAAGTACGAGCACTACGATTAATTACCCAATTGCGGAATAAATCGCCATGAAGGTGGGTTAATTTAGCTTGTCGCATCATTAAAATTGCAAGTACTATATTAGTTACCACACCTAGTATCATGCAAGTTACTAACATTAAAATATTAGGCAATACTGACAAGCGGTCACGGTGATGTTCCTGTACAAATGGAGGAATATGAAGCTTAGCGTGATAATGTTTAGCTATCTTACTAATTACATACGGAGTACTATCAATCACTATCCTATAATTTCTTAACTGATCTCGTGCTGTAGGCTGATTTACTCCTGTGCTCAGATAATATTTATCCATTTCAACTTGAGGATAATTTTTAAACGTGCCAATTACAGAATAATAATTTCGTCCTAAAACAACATATTTATTATTTTGTGCTTCTAAAACATTGATCTTAGCAGTAGGACCTAATACAGCAAATGAGACTTTCCCTTCAAAATCATCTGGAGAAAAATAGCGTCCTGTTTCTGTCGGCAAACTTTTTACCACATGATTACTCCAGACTAAGACTTGCTTTTTTTCATAATTACTATCGAAGTGTAATTGAATCTGATGATTTTTATAGTTCTTATTTAGGTAACGTAAAAAAGAACTAATGCTTTCATCGCTATCTGTTCTAAAATAGCGTGTATTGTTAGTCAGCCCATGGGCTTCTAATACTTCATCTGCATAATCAGATTGAATATTAGAAATCATAGTGCCTATTCCCAAAAACATAATTAACGGTACTAAAAGTAAAAAAATTCTTTTAAAATTCATTATCTATCTCAAATATCCGTTCATCAATAAAATCAAAACTTTGAAATGAACTATTAATTTCATTCAAAGCTGCTGTATGTTTAAACCAATTACGTTGCCAGAATTCTGGCGAATTAGTTGCCCCATCTTCTTCACCAATGAAGATAAAATGCTTTGCATTACTATATTTTTGCCATGCATCAATTGCCGCAAGATCACTTTGACCGAAATTGGGTGACCAAGAGCAAAGAATCAAATCCACATCGGAATACTTTTTTATTGCTTGCGCTGCTTCTAAATTAATAACTGGATGAAATGGCTCCGCACCTGTTGATGAAGTCTTAGCCCATTCTAAGGAATCCGTACTTATTGTTTGAATTCCAACATTTGCTAGTGTACTTGACCAATAAGCATTGCCAGCCATAATTTCCAAAGCAGTATCAATCTGCATCTTATCTTTTATCAAAGCTGCCGTTTTTAAATTGGCTATTGACCAAATGCCATATTTCAAAGATAAGTATTGCCGAAAATTATTAAATAAGTTATTAATATCGGTTAATTTTCTTTTTTGATTATTTCCGATTTCTTTTAAAACATCTTCAAATTGATCTGGTAATAATCCCAATTTATCTGGTGCGGCTTTTAACGGCTTACCATTACCAACGTAATGATCAATTTGTTTTATTTCTTCTACTTGACCATGTATCAGAGGATGATTAATTTCATCATCTAACATAGTTAATTTGTGCAAATAATTCGTCATATCTTCCTACCTTACCTAATGATTTTACCATTCAAAGTCATAGAAATCAGTTATAATAAAAATAGCAAATAAAAGGAGATTGTTTATGGGAGAAAAAACTAAGAAGAAAAATGAAGACGAAGAAAGCATAGGTCTTTTTGTTCTCGATATAATCATTATGTTTGCGATTTTGATGGGGATTTACTATTTTGTATTTAGCTTTTTCCTTTCAAATGAAACAGTTTCTGGCCCCTCAATGCAGCCAACATTTGAAAATGGTGATCGTTTAATTGCCGTTCGTCATTTTACGCCTAAGCGCAATGATATTGTGATTTTAAAAGCTCCTGATCAAAAAGGCGCTTTATATATCAAGCGTGTAATTGGCACACCTGGCGATATGGTTACTTCAAAAAATGATAAGCTTTACATTAACGGTAAGCAAATCGCTGAACCATATTTGAATAACAAGTATGAAAAGCAAGCTCATCGTTTAGGAGAACTATATACTAACAATTTTACATTAAAAGAAAAAGTACCTAAGAATCACTACTTCGTCATGGGTGATCATAGAGATGTTTCTAAAGATTCTCGTTACTTTGGCTTTGTTAAACGGAGTGCACTTATTGGGAAAGTTGTCTTCCGCTACTGGCCATTTACTCAGTGGAAAACATTTTAATTATTTAAAAGTTTTATTTTGTATATAATTTGATTAAAATTAAAGTGTAAGGAGAGATTATTATGAATGAGCAACAAGAAGAATTATCGAACGCAATTATTGATTTTCAAGTTAAACACCATGTTAATGATACTGATTTAGCTTTTGCTAGTCACCTATCTGTTGAAAAGGTGCATGCAATGAAAACTGGTGATGGGGAATTCACCAACGAAGAAATTAATCAACTTTATGACTATATGTCTGCTAATGCTTAATTAGTAATCATAAAAAAGGCTTCACTCTTAATTTGAGTGAAGCCTTTTTTATCCGTGTTTTTCATGCCAAGCCTTAATTTGAGCTAGCCTCTTCTTAAATCGAATCTCATTTCCCTGATCACTAGGATGATAGAATACCTCGTCTTCTATCTCTGGCGGCATAGTTTTCATATTGGTCAATTTATCCGGACTGTCTTGAGCATATTGATAATCTTCACCATAATGCAAATCCTTCATCAACTTAGTTGGTGCATTCCTAATCTGCAATGGAACTGGGAGATTCCCTGTCTTCTTAATTAATTTCTTTGCCTTTTCTTGTGCTACATAAACTGAATTAGATTTTGGTGTAGAGGCCAAGTAAATCACACATTCTGTTAAATGAACTCCACATTCTGGCAAACCGATGTATTTACATGCTTGAAAAGTATTAATTGCGACATTTAAACTATTGGTATCTGCTAAACCCACATCTTCACTAGCAAAACGAACTAGTCTTCTAGCAATATATAAAGGATCCTCTCCGCCCTCAATCATACGGTTAACCCAGTAAACAGCTGCATCAACATCACTGTTACGCATTGATTTATGCAAAGCTGAAATTAAATTATAGTGTTCTTCACCATGTTTGTCATAACGTAAAGATTTAGTATCAATTAACTGACTTAAAATATCATCATCAACTACAACAGTCTTACCAGATTTTTTACCATTCAAAACGGCAATTTCAAGAGTATTTAGACTGCTACGTGCATCCCCATTACCAAAGATTGCAATCTTACGTAAAGCCTCATCTGAGATTTTTATATTAAATTCAGGAAAAGCATTTGGATTCTTTAACGCTTGTTTTAAAAGTTGAATGATATTATCGGTAGTCAAAGAGTGCAACACGAATACCTTCGCTCTACTTAAAAGCGCCGAATTTACTTCAAAAGAAGGATTTTCGGTTGTAGCACCAATCAATGTGATACTCCCCTGCTCCACAAACGGCAAAAAAGCATCCTGTTGAGCTTTATTAAAACGGTGAATTTCATCAATAAATACAATTGTCCTCTCACCAAATTGGCGATTTTGCTCTGCCTCTTCCATAATTTTCCGAATATCTTTGATTGAAGAAGTAACCGCACTAAAGGTAATAAAATGCGCCTTCGTGCGTTTAGCGATGATTTCAGCAAGAGTTGTCTTGCCTGTGCCAGGTGGTCCCCATAGAATTAATGAGGGCACCTCATCCTTCTCAATTAATTCACGCAAGATCTTATCTGGACCGATTAAATCATCTTGACCAACGAAATCCGCTAAGGATTGTGGACGCACGCGGTCTGCCAATGGCGTATTTTTATTTTGATTTGCTAAAGAAAATAATGATTCTTCTTTCATAACTTTACCTCAAAATCATTATAACAAGAAAAACAGCCATCTTAATGATGACTGCTTTTTTAATAATTTGCGATTTTAGGTTCCACAAAGCTATGAACAAACCAGAAATCAATACTGTCAAATATAAGATTAACAATAAATAAAATCAATGTGTCCAACCACATTGGATCATACTGCCAAATTATATTAGCGTCAGGCGACATGCGCTTAATATCGATCAAAGTTTCTAAATGAGAGAAAATAATTAAGCCTGAATACACAGCAACAACTACTAAGATTGCGATTACTAGTAATCTAATCCACAACGTGCTTTTAAATGGAAGAAAATCTGTGATCATCCTTGAAGCAAAGTTAGCAAAACTAACAAAAAGATAAATAAGTAAAATGATCATAATGATAAAGAGCCAATGTAATAAAACATCTCTCATTAAATCATAGTGTGCTGGCCAAAGCTGAAAATCTCGATAGACTTGAATAAAACTGTTTAATCCGTAACCTGGCAGCAACAAGATCCCATTAATAATTTGTTGCAAGAAAAAGAACAAAGCACAGGCAACCATGCTTGTAGACACATTGGCTAGATAAGTCTTTCTTTCATCAGCAGCTACTAAATGCCAGCTCTGACTCAAGTTAATCTTTTCATTTTGCCAGCAGGTCGCTGCACAAAAGGCAATGTCAAAATAGATGGTCAGCCACATGTAAGTATCTTCCCAGTATCCTGTTAAACCTGAATTAACTGAAAAGTTACTGGGCATGGTTATTCTCAATACGGTCATAAAAATGACTGTAAAAATGTTAACTACAAACAGCAAATAAATATAACGCTGTTTTTGTGACCACATCTGTTTAAATAAATTCCAAAAACTAGTCAAGTTTCTCACTTTCCTATCTTATCTTGGGTTCAACGAATTTTTGTACTAAGTAAGAGTTAACTATCCCTAAAATTAGTGAACCAACAAAGTATTCAATAGTAATCATTGGGAATGTATCACCACTGTATGCTCGATTTTTCATCATATGATTGATATACATCGTAGTTATTTGATCATTAATTCTAAAGGCAATGGTGACACCTACGATTACCAAGATTGCCATAACAAAAATCTTGATCACAGTTGAGTTCTTACCAAGTAATTGATCTGTAATAGTTCTGGTCAAAAAATTGGCAAAACTAACAAAACAAAAGATGATTAAAACCAATCCAATTAGCCAAAAGATCAATTCAAAAAAGCCTGCATAATCAGACCATGAATTGAAGCCGGAGGTTTGATTGAAAATTTTGACTATATTATAGCCATAGCTAAGGCAATCAATTACAAAGACAATGATCCCCAGCACAACTTGAATGACAAAGATATATGCGCATTCAACCAAACTGGTAAAAATATTGATCCACCAAAGCTTAATACTTGATACTGGTATCAACTGCCAAGTCTGACTCAAATTAATCTTTTCATTTTGCCAGCAAAGTAAGCCAAGAAAAACAACATCACCAATAGCAGTAGTCATTATTCCTAAGGCCAAAATAACATCCCAAAACCTAGGATGTGAACCTTGACCAAACACCAAATAGCCTTTAGCAAAATTGTTGCTAGTGATCAGATCCATTAAAAAAATAAAAATCACTGCAAAGGTTTGTACCAATAATACTAGATGAGCATAGCGTCGTTTCTGGACAAACATTTGCCTAAATAAGGCTGAAAAACTAGTCATAAGTACCTCCTTAATTTTGCTTTGCTTCGACAAATTTGTTCAAGAGCAAAATATCAATCAAGGTTACTACCACATCAAAGAGTAAAAATGCTACTAATGTACCACTCATTTGCAAATCATTATTACCATCAGCTAAGAATGGAATAAAATTACTAATTGCACCAAAAACAACTGTAGTTGCTTTACTTAATAACCAAATAATCGCAATAATAATTACTACTCTAACGATAAACATAATAAATTTGCTAGAACCGTTAGGCAAAAAGTCCATAATACTGCGGCTGCTTAAGTTAATAAGGCTAACAATGGCATACCAAGCATAACCGAGTAATATTACTAAAACTAAAGCTCCAAGCAGACTCCACCAGTCTTGTACAGCTAAGCGGTGACTTTCCTCAAAGAAACCAGACAAATTCTTTCTAACTTCATTCACCGTTAAGACAGGTAAACAAGTAACTGCTACGGTAATTCCTTCCAAGATGATTAACCACAAATAAGAAATAAAAGCAGTCCCAAAATTACTTAGCAAAAATTCAGTATCATTAATAGGAATCAGTCGCCAAGTTTGACTACGGTTAATCTTTTCATTCTTAACGGATGAAATAATCCAGTAGACAAAGTTTGCAAAAAATGATGTGATAAACATCATGACACCAAAGATCAATAAGTAAGCAATCAAATGGTTAGTTACCTCACGATGACCATTAATCATCATGACATTGGGTTCGCCTCTCATGGAAAAAATCATCCAAAGCGAAAAGCACAAACTTGAAAATGCTTGAATCAAATAAATTAGATAAACTGCCCTACTTTTTTCTTGAAACATCCTGTTGAACAAAGTATTGAAACTAGTCATTATTCATCATCCTCATCTGCATAAAAACTTTCATAGTATTCTTCAATGCTCTTATGATTTTGACGGATATCATCAGCTGATTTATGTTCTAGAACTGTATGATCTTTTACAACAACTACTTCATCAAGCAATGATGAAATTTCGTTGACAAAGTGATCTGAAATTAAAATTGTGGCCTTTTCTTCTTTCCAAAGAATAATAGAGTTGATAATCTTCTTACGTGCCATCGCATCAATTCCACCAAAAGGTTCATCAAGTAAGTACAAATCAGCTTTGCGTGCAAAGGTCAATGCAATAATCAACTTTTCTCTCATACCACGTGATAATTGACTGAGTTTCATTTCTGGATCAAGCTTCATGAACTTACGTAATTCAGTAAATTCATTTTCATCAAAATCTTGAAAAATGATGGCATAAAACTTAACCACGTCCTTAATCTTAGTGGAGTCACTGAAACCAGTTAAGCCATCAGTAAAGGACAATTTAGCCTTTCTCTCGGCTTCTTTAGTTGAACCTTCAAGATTGACTTCACCGCGATAATTCTTTGCGACGCCGGCAATAATTCGCATCAGAGTCGTCTTACCAGCACCATTTTCACCTAATAAAGCAACGATTTTACCTGAAGATAGATTTAAATTTACATCTTTTAAAATCATCTTCTGATTCTTTTTATAAGATAAATCTTTGACCTGTAATAAATCTGACATTTTACTCCTCACTTTCCTTTAAATACTTTTCCAAAACTGTCACTAAACTATCTCTTTCAACACCTAACTTAGCCATATTCTGAACAAACTCATCTAATTGATTATCAATCAATGTTTGCTTAGTTTTGACTAATAATTCTATATCTTCAGTAACAAAATTACCTTCGCCTCTCTTAGTGTAAAGAATGCCTTGATCGTTCATCTGTTGCAAAGCACGTTGAACTGTATTAACGTTAACTGTCAATTCAAGTGCTAACTTTCTTACAGATGGGATTTTCTCTCCTGCTTTCATCTTCCCCAAAGCAATTTGAAGATATAAATATTGTTCAATTTGAAGATAAATGGGAATATTATCTTTAAATTCCATTTACTCACCTTCTGTTTTTAGCTGTATTACATATCTATTACACTAATAATATAACTATCTTTTTGCCTTTTTGCAAGCATTAAATTTGTTTCACAATTTAGAAAAATAATAAAAAAAGCTTATACATCCTATTAATAAAGGATGTATAAGCTTTTAATAATAGCAGTGAATTATTTTTATAAGATAAAGTTCAAAACAATTCATTGGTTTATCAATGATTTCATGTTGTTTAAAAGTATATATTTTAAATGATTATGACTAAAATAGTTTCACTACTTAGCTCTTTCCGCATTTAATTCTGCCATCTTAATCATGACATCGACCGCTTTATACATTGATTCAAGAACAGTATATTCGTAGCGGCCATGCATGTTTTCTTCACCGGCAAAAATATTAGGACATGGCAGACCCATGTAAGTTAATTGAGAGCCGTCTGTACCACCACGAACTGGATCTTCATTAACTTCTAAACCTTCTGCCTTGTATGCATCCCTAGCTAAATCCACAATATCCATGTGCTTCTTCAATTCATCAGCCATATTGTAGTATTGATCATTCATTTGAAGCTTAATACGTTCAACGCCAAATTCATCGTTCATCTTTTTAACGATTGACTTAACCAAATTCTTACGGTCTTCAAGTCCATCACGTTCAAAGTCACGAATAATGTAATCCAGATGAGCGTTATCAACAGTACCATTAAAACTCAACAAATGGAAGAAACCTTCACGACCATCGGTGTGTTCTGGACGATCGTGTTCAGGTAACTGATTATGAAAATCAATTCCGACTTGCACAGCGTTAGTCATTTGGCCTTTAGCTACAGCTGGGTGAACGTTAACCCCTTGAATATCAAGACTAAATTGAGCAGCAGAGAAAGTTCCCCAGTCCAACTTACCTGGTGCTTCACCATCAACAGTAAAGGCAAAATCGGCTCCGAAATCTTTTACGTCAAAATGTTCTGCACCGGTACCAATTTCTTCATCTGGAGTAAATGCTAAGCGAATCTTGCCGTGCTTAACTTCTGGATGATTCATTAAGTATTCCGCAAAGGTCATTAATTCAGAAACACCACACTTGTCGTCCCCACCAAGCAAGGTATCGCCTGAGGCAGTAATTATAGTTTGACCCTTGTAATTCTTCAAGTGTGGAAAGACCTTTGGATCAAGGTAAAATTCTGAATCTCCTAATTGAATCTTGCTTTCACCATCGTAGTTCTTATGAATTTGTGGCTTAACATTTTCCGAATTAAAGTCAGCTGTATCACTATGTGCTAAAAAGCCCATGACAGGCACATCATAATCAACGTTTGAAGGAATTTCAGCGATTACACTACCTGCTTTTTGGTTGTAATGAATGTCACTTAAACCTAAGTCTTCAAGATCCTTCATAATGACATTCTTTTGGAAGTTTTCTTCTCTTTCAGTTGAAGGAAAACGATCTGAATGTTCATCTGAACGTGAATTTACTTTTACATACTTTAAAAATCTTGGTAACAAGTTTGGGTATTCCATTTACTCTGTCCTCTTTCTATTTAAAACAAATCTTGGAATGGATTAGTTGAAACTTCTGAAAGCTCAACGCAAACATTCCAGTTATTCTCTTCGTTCCATTTCTTGAGACGATCGTATACCTTATATTTAAACAATTTTTCAGTATAATGACCAGGATCAACTACCGTTAAGCCAGATGAAATCATATCATGACCTACATGGTAATAAACATCCCCAGTGATAAAGGCATCAAGATGATCATCTAAAGCCCTAGTCCAGTATTTACCGCCATCACCGCAAATAAAGCCAACAGTTGAAATCATCTTTTCATTATCCGCAGTAATCAGTCTAGCCATCTTAATGTTCATTTTATCTTTAACATAATAGGCAAAATCATAAGCTGACATTGTTTTAGGCAACTTACCTTTACGTCCCATTGGAATGCCATCATCATCTAAACAAAATGGCTCTACATCTTTTAATCCTAATTCTTCAGCCTGCCAATCGGCAGAACCATTTTGAGCTTTATCAGAATTGGTATGAATTGAATATACCGTAATTCCATTTTTGATAATCTCACCATACATTGCATTTTGCGCATTAGCAAAGTTCAAATTGCGAGCTGGTCTAAACATTACTGGGTGATGACTAACGATAAAATTAACACCTTTTTTGACAGCTTCTTCAACTACTTGCGGACGTACATCTAAAGTAGTCATTACTTTAGTAACATCAGCATCCATTGAACCAATTTGCATGCCAACAGGATCGCCTTTAGAAGCAATGTCTTCTGGGAAATCTTGTCTCAAGCGTTCTACTATATCTTTAACTTTAGTCATCGCTTAATTCCTCCTTAATCAGTTGAATATTATGTTCAACTTCATTAATACGGTCTTCATCTTTCTCGCGTGCTTTATTCAAATTTTGCAGCAATTTTTCATAATATTGCAATTGCCCTTGCCACTTTTGATAAAAGACTGGATTTTTTTCACGCATGATAAACGGGCCAAAGAAAATCTCTTTTTCAGTTAAATCATGCTTGTCTGAAGTTAATCTTGCCTTAATTAATTCATAAGTGTGGCCTGCTTCCGCAATTAACTTTTCAGCTACAATTTGATAATTATGCATCATTAACCAATTACGTACGCCTGCTTCACCGATATTAGGCTCAAGCACTAAATTCTTAAATTGAAAATCTTTACTCCAAGCTGTATCTAAGATATCTACCATTAATTTACCGCCCATACCAGCAATAACAACAGTATCTACTTGATCTTGATGAGTAATAGTCTCCAAGCCATTGCCTAAACGCGTTTCAATTTGGTTACTTAAACCTGCCTCTGCAATATCACTTTTAGCATTTTCAAGCGGACCTTCAGCTACATCACTTGCAATGGCAAATTTTATTTTTCCTGATTTAACTAATTCAATTGGCAAATAAGCATGGTCGGTTCCAATGTCTGCAACTTTGCTGTCAGGATCAACCATTTTTGCCAGCGTATTTAATCTTAAGTTCATTTAATCCTCCATAAAGAGTATGTTTAATCAAATTTTAGCATATTTAGTAGTTGTTTTTAGTCATGTTTTGCTATAATCGTACAGAGAAAGTGGGTTTTTGCATTGAAAAGAACTGAGACAGTAACTTTAACTAACATGTGTATGATCAAAAACAAAGATAAGATTTTGGTTTTAGATCGTAACGATCCCGTTTGGCCAGGTCTTACCTTTCCAGGTGGTCATGTCGAACCACATGAGTCTTTTTGTGATTCAGTTATTCGAGAAATTAAAGAAGAGACAGGACTAACAATTTCTCATCCACGACTTGTTGGAGTAAAACAGTTTTATGATCACAATCATGAGCGTTATTTAGTTTTCTTCTATACTGCCGATAAATTTACGGGGACAGTCAAGGCATCAGATGAAGGAACTTTAACCTGGATGACTAAAGATGAGCTGCAGCAACATAAACTAGCTTATAATTTTGATCATGATTTACCAGTGTTCTTTGATCCCAATGTTAGTGAACATATGCTTGATGGAAAACGAGATGAACTTTTTTAGATGAAAAAAACAGAAAGCAAAGTATCGCTTTTTATTGCATTAATTGCAATTATTATTTTTGCTTCGGTACCGCTTCGGCACTTTGATTTAAATGCCAATAGACCTCAGACTCAAGTCGTAAAAAAGAAAAAGCCTAAAAAGAAGAAAAAAGTAGTTCATAAGGTTACCTGGGGTTATCCTTTTAAACGCCTTTACGAAAAGAAAATAAAATTTAAATCAGGCCAAAAATTCGGTGAAACTGACGTAATTAGACGTTACTACCCTACTAAGAGTTACTTCCACGATGGTTACGACTTCGGCTTCAGCGAAGTAGGACACTCCACTGTTTATGCTGTGCATGCTGGGACAGTTCATAAAGTTAAGTATGCTCCAGGCCTTGGCTTATATGTTTGGGTGATTTCTGATGATGGCTATGTAGAAATCTATCAAGAAGGTTTTCTCAGCATCACAGATATTTACGTAAAGAAGGGCCAAAAGATTAAGTTAGGCCAAAAGATCGGTCGCTTAACCGGTTCTCACATCCACTTAGGAATAACTAAGACAGACAAGAAATACATTGATAAACATGGTGTACCATGTCGCTACTACTGGAAAGACAATGGTACTTGGCTCAACCCAATGAAGATCATTGAAGATGATATCGCTAAAGGAAAAGTCAGCAAACAATAAAGCAAATCAAAAAAAGACGTTAAGCAAATGCTTAACGTCTTTTTTATAGATCTAGATAATTAATCCATAAAGTCACGCAATTGATTTGAACGACTTGGGTGACGAAGCTTTCTTAAAGCCTTAGCTTCAATCTGACGAATACGTTCACGAGTTACGCCAAATACCTTACCTACTTCTTCCAAAGTACGAGTACGGCCATCATCAAGACCAAAACGCAAACGTAAAACATTTTCTTCACGGTCAGTCAAAGTTTCAAGTACTTGTTCAAGTTGTTCCTTAAGCATCTCATAAGAAGCATGTTGTTCTGGACTAGTTGCATCCTTATCCTCAATGAAGTCACCTAAGTGTGAATCATCCTCTTCACCAATAGGAGTTTCAAGAGAAACTGGCTCTTGTGCAATTTTAAGAATATCACGAACCTTATTGGTTGACATATTCATTTCAGCACCAATTTCTTCTGGAGTTGGTTCACGACCTAAGTCTTGTAACAATTGACGTTGAATTCTAATCAACTTGTTGATCGTTTCAACCATGTGGACAGGAATTCTGATTGTACGAGCCTGATCTGCAATAGCACGAGTAATAGCTTGTCTAATCCACCAAGTAGCATAAGTAGAGAACTTAAATCCAAGACGATAATCAAACTTATCTACGGCTTTCATTAGCCCCATGTTACCTTCTTGAATCAAATCAAGAAATGACATTCCACGTCCCACATAACGCTTAGCAATAGAAACTACCAAACGAAGGTTAGCTTCAGCCAATTCTTGCTTTGCTTCTTCGTCCCCTTCTTCAATTCTTTTGGCAAGTGCAATTTCTTGATCAGCAGTAAGAAGAGGTACACGTCCAATTTCTTTCAGGTACATCCGCACTGGATCGTTCATTCGAACGCTGGATGGTGCAGACATATCTTTTAATTCAGCCTTTTCAACATCTTTTTGTTTCTTTAAGGCTAGTCGTGATGGATCCCCATTCTCATCTACAATACTAATACCGTTATCTTCAAACTCTTGTACTAGTTGATCGACAGCCTTACCCTGCAAATTATATGGCTTAATCAGACGAGCAGTGAAATCTTTTTCTGTGATTATCTTGTCTTTTTTAACGTCCTTAACGACTTTCTTAACCATCTTGTCTAAAGATAGTTTTTGTGTAGTTTCTTTTTCTGCCACTAAAAAGCCTCCTTAATTAACCTAAGATTCTCTTCAACTCAATAATTTTTTGAGTAACTTCTATTGTTTTTTGAACATCTTCTCTGCGCTTAGCATCCTGCAATTGATTTTGAAGCTCATTCAGCTGGGAATAAATGCTGCGCTTTTGAAGTGCAAACACGTGCTCATTAATTTCTTGAATTGTAAAATCCTTCGGCATATGTGCTAGTTCAGCATCTACTATTATACCTTGAAGTTGCTCAGGAATAAAATCTAAAAAACTATCAATTTGTGGATTCTCATGCGTTGCAGCAAATTTTAGCCATAACTGGGATAAAGTTTCATAATCTTGATCAGGAAAATGAAACTTACCTTCCTGTAAATACTGTTGAGCATTTGCCGAATGAATAAATAAATAAAGCAAACGTGACTGACTGGGATGTTTTTGCACTTCTGTTTGCTGAATCGGCAATGTGTCTACACTCGTAGCAGGATCACCAAGATTTAAATCATTTGGTTGTTGAGCATAATAATCACGATTACGAGTTCGAGTATGACTGCGAGCACGATTATTTTTCCGCCGCTCACGAGCTAAGTTAGCTTTTAAAGAATTAAGCGATACACCAGCTGATCTAGATAATTTTTCCAGATACATATCTTGTTCAACTGGGTTTTTAACCTGACTAATTTCTTTAACTGCTTCATTTAAATATGTAATTTTTTCGCGATCATTATCTAAATTGTATTTCTGAGCTAATCTCTTAAGAAAGAAATCTGTAGGAGTTAAAGCACCCTTTATTTCTCCTCGATACTTCTCAGCGCCATATTTTCTTACATATTCATCTGGATCAAGCTTCTCTGGCAGGACAACAATTCCTAAATTAAAATTGCCGTCTTTACTAAACATTCGTGCTGCACGTTCTTCAGCGTGAACCCCCGGATCATCACCATCATAATTGACAATAATATTTGGAGTTACACGACGCAACATGTAAACTTGATCATCAGTCAAACTAGTCCCCATTGAAGCAACACCGGATTTGATTCCAGCTTTATAAGCAGCAATTACATCCATATACCCTTCATATAGAACTAGATGATCTTCACTACGAGCCGCTTTTTTGGCTTCCGCAAAATGAAATAAAACTTTAGACTTAGTAAAAACTTCAGTCTCCGGACTATTCATATACTTAGCTTCAGTTTTATCATTTGAAATTCGACGTCCAGAAAATCCAATGGAACGACCATTTTCATCTTCTAAAGGAAACATAAGGCGATCGCGGAAACGATCAAATAATCGACCGTCCTGAGTTTGTACAAATAAACCACTTTGCGCTAATTCGTCATCCTTATACCCCTTACCTCTCAGATAAGTTATTAAAACATTATCTTCTTTAGGAGCATAGCCTATTTTAAAATGCTCAAGTGTATCAGAATCTAATTGACGTTTTTTTGCATATTGCATCCCCCGCTCACCAGCTTTGGTAGTTAACAACACACGATGATAAAAGTCTACCGCGTCCTTATTAATACGCATAATGGGACTTAATTTTGTTCCACCATTTGCATTATAATCAGCTGGCATTGCAATGTGAGCAAATTCAGCAACTCGTTGAACACTTTCAGGAAAAGTTAGATTGTCTTTATACATTAAAAACTTAAAGACATTGCCACCCTTACCGCAACCAAAACATTTAAAAAACTGTTTTTCCTCGTTCACCGTAAAAGATGGTGTTTTTTCCTGATGAAAAGGGCAAAGACCGATATAGTCTTTGCCTTTCTTTTCAAGTGAGACGTATTGGCTGATTACATCCACGATATTAACGTTACTGCGAACTTCCGCAATAAAATCTTCAGGAATTCGTCCAGCCATATGAAACACCTTTTCTATCTAATTATTTAATAACCAACTTACTCAAATCGCCTAAACGATCAGCTAATTCACTAATAGCAAACAATTGAGCTAAACGATTATTCTTAACTTTTTCATCTTTATCCATAATCATATTAGCTTCGAAGTATTGATCAATTACTGGTTGTAAATGAACAAATCCTTGGTACAAATCAGCTAAGCTGTCAATATTTTGTAAGTTTTGAACACCAGCATAAAGTTCTTTTTCACTATTATCAACAAATAAGCTTTCATCAACAGCAACCTTGCCAGTGAACTTAGCCTTCTTCAAAATGTTGTTAATTCTAGTCAAACTTTCTACCACTGGCTTAAATTCTTCATCATCATGGTGAAGTTGCAATACATTAGCAGCAGCTAAAATTTGACTTGGATCTTGTTGACTTGAAGCAAGAACAGCATCAACAATATCATACTTAAATTTATTCTTCTGTAAGTATTGCTTTACACGATCACGAATAAAGTCGGCTATTTCTTGTTCAGCATCGCCCTTAGGAAGCTTAGCTGGAGTTACACCACCAAGCATGTTAATGATTTCTGGTAATACTTCATTAAATGGAAGTGACCATTTTTCATTAAGCAAAATTCTAACAATACCATAAGCATAACGACGAAGTGCATATGGGTCATTAGATGATGTAGGAATCATACCTGCACCAAAGAAGGTAATGATAGTATCAATCTTATCTGCAACTGATAATAATGAACCTACTGTAGTTTCTGGAAGTGGACCTTCTGCTGTAGCTGGCATGTAGTGTTCTTTAATAGCAACTGAAACTTCTTCATCTTCGCCAGCAAGACGAGCATAATGCATCCCCATTACACCTTGAAGTTCTGCAAATTCACCTACCATTTGAGTTACTAAGTCAAACTTGTAAAGTTCACTTGCACGATCAAAATCAGTAACTACATTTTCAGGTAAATTCCAACGCTTTGCAAGGTAATCACCAATCATGCGAACACGTTGCATCTTTTCAGCCATTGAACCAATCTTATCGTGGAATGAAACATTCTTAAGACGATCAACAAAGTGGCTGAGTGGATACTTACGGTCTTCATCATAGAAGAATTGAGCATCGTCTAGACGAGCAACCAATACCTTTTCGTTACCAGAAATAACGTTGTCAAGGTAATCCTTGTTACCGTTACGAACAGCGATAAAGTGGTTAATTAACTTGCCATTTTCATCGTAAACTTCGAAGTATCTTTGGTTATCCTTCATTGAAGTAATTAAAACTTCATCAGGAATGTTTAAGTACTTTTCATCGAATGAACCAGCAAAAACAGTTGGATATTCAACTAAGTAGGTAACTTCTTCAAGAAGATCACGATCAGGTTTTACTTGCCAATGATTTTTCTTAACCAATTCATTCATTTGGTTAACGATCATATCTTTACGCTCTTCAGCGTTAGCAATTACGTATTGATCCTTCAATGCATCTTCATAGTCATCTGCATTAGCCAATACTACTGAATCACCTAAGAAACGGTGACCTTGAGTCTTACGGCCAGCAGTAATATCCAAGATCTTAACTGGAACTACGTCACTACCAAATAATGATACGAGCCAGTGAATTGGACGAACAAATTCAAAATCATTTGAATCCCAACGCATCTTAGTTGGGAAAGTCATTGCCTTAATAATATCGCTCATGCCAAGCAAGATATCGCTAGCTTTTTTACCTTCTTTTTGTACGTGAACGTAAGCATATTCAGTACCCTTAAGTTCTTCGAAGTAAATATCATCAGTAGTCATACCTTGACCGCGAGCAAAACCTTGTGCAGCCTTGGTCCAATTACCATCAGCATCTTGGGCAATCTTCTTTGCAGGACCTTTTTTAATTTCATCGATATCATCTTGCTTTTCAGCTAAGTCTTCTACCAAAAGAGTTAAACGACGTGGAGTTGAAAAAGTCTTGATATCTTTGAATTTTAAGCCATTTTCTTTTAAAAACTTTCTTGTTCTGTCAGCTAATTGCTTAACGCTGCGTGGAACAACGTGAGCTGGCATTTCTTCAGTACCAATTTCAAATAAATAATCTTTAGCCATTTTCTACCCCCGCTTTCTTATCTTCTGCACTCTTAAGTAATGGGAAGCCGCGCTTTTCACGTTCTTCGACAAACTTAACAGCAACTTCGTGAGCCAAGTTTCTAATTCTTGATAAGTAACCAGCACGTTCAGTTACTGAAACAGCGCCACGAGCATCAAGCAAGTTGAAAGTATGTGAACACTTCAAGATATAGTCGTATGCTGGGTGTACAAGATTTTGACTAAGTAAACGCTTAGCAGTTGATTCATAAATATCGAAGAATTTAAGAAGTTGTTCTTGATCTGATTCTTCAAAAGCATACTTAGAATGTTCATATTCGGGTTGCTTAAAGATATCGCGGTAAAGTACGCCGTCGCCCCATTCAAGGTCAAAGACATTGTTAACGTCTTGAATGTATGATGCAAGTCTTTCAACACCATAAGTAATTTCACTCATAGTTGGCTTAACATCTAATTCACCAACAACTTGGAAGTAAGTAAATTGGCTAACTTCCATACCATCAAGCCATACTTCCCAACCAACACCGGCACAACCCATTGATGGATTAGCCCAGTTGTCTTCTACGAAACGAATATCGTGTTCCAAAGGATCGATACCTAAAACCTTCAAACTGTCTAAGTAATATTGTTGAATATCCTTAGGAGCTGGCTTAATAACAACTTGGAATTGGTGGTGTTGGAATAACCGGTTAGGGTTTTCACCATAACGACCATCTGCAGGTCTTCTAGAAGGCTCTACATAACAAGCTGCCCATGGTTCTGGACCAACTGCACGAAGAAAAGTGTAAGGACTCATAGTACCTGCACCCTTTTCAACGTCATATGAAGGCATAATCATACAACCTTTGGAGGACCAGAATTGTTCCAGCTTAAAGATCATATTTTGAATGTTTAATTTCTTATCTGCCATTTTCCTTAATTCTCCTCCTGCGCTAGGCCATAAAAAAAGCCTATGCAAAATTTTGCATAGGGACGAAATATTATCGCGGTTCCACCCTAATTCAGGAAGTATTCTTCCTGCACTTAATTGAATATGACTAGAGGTGCCTTTTCCTAATGTGCCCTTCCACCTATCGACACTCGCTAAATTAGTACTTTTTTAAATCCTCATCATCGTCAAATACGTGTTTATTTTAACACATGAATTAGGTTAAAACCAGACTTTAAAACAGCTTTATTTCATCTAAAAATTTTTTAGTTTTCAGATTTAAATCGATTGTTTCTCTATAGATACGATCAATTGCTTTACGAGTTGCTTTTTTAGTCTCAGCATTTAATTCAATATTGCCCAACCGATTAATAGGTAAAAGTCCGATTGTGCGCAATACTGCAGTCTGCTTAGGCATTAAATGCAGCCGACTATTTACTACTGCAAAATGATCACTGCAAATAATTCCGCCTAATTTAATCGAATAATCAAATGTACCTTTTTCCTTGCCACAAATAACGCAATGACGCAATTCGGGCTCAACTCCAAAAGCACTTAACATTTTCATCTGTACGATTTGCGTAATCATTTCATTATCTACACCAGCATCAATCTTCTTCAGGGCAAAAACCGCTAAGTCATAATATTTACCAAGAGGTTGATATTCGACAAAAGCGTGATCAATTAAGTCAAAAATAAAAGAAGTGTAAGCATTCTTCGTCAAGTCACGGTACAAACCGTCAAACTGCTTCACTTCTTTATATGTACGCAGATTGCTTAAACCATGACCGTTTGTATAAATGACATATGTACCCATTGAGAAATTCAATGTCGCTGCACTCAATTGTGATTTTGGTCTCAATGCCCCTTTCACAATCAATGTAATAATGCCATCTTCTTTAGTCATGATCTTAGCTAATAAGTCTGCTTCTTTATATTTTTGCCTTTTAAAAATGATGCCCTGAACTTCTTTCAGTTCACGTGCCATCAACTAAGCTCCTTCTTGTCGTAGCCAATAAGTTTCAAAAAGCTTGGATCTGAACGCCAATTGTGTTGAACTTTAACCCAAAGGCGTAGATTTACTTTTTCACCAAGTAAATGCTCTATTTCTTTACGTGAATTAATACCGATCTGTTTGAGCATTTTACCACCTTTACCGATAATAATGCCTTTTTGACCGTCTTTCTCCACATAAATAGTAGCTTCTATTAGTAACTTGCCATTTTGATGCTTATTCATTTGATCAACTGCAACTGCGGTAGCATGTGGCACTTCTTGGGAAGTTAGTCGCAGAATTTGTTCACGAATAAGTTCGGCTACCACAAAATATTCTGGGCGATCTGTGATCTGGTCAGCACCATAATATTGTGGGCCCTCTGGCAAATACTTATTAATTGTATTAAGTAAATCTTCAATACCAATACCCTGAGTAGCAGAAATTGGTAGTATTTCTTTAAAACCCTCAAGTTTATGATATGAATCCATAATTGGCAAAAGTTTATTAGGATGAATTTGATCAACCTTGTTAATTACCAAAAATACTGGTACCTTAACTTCTTTTAACAAGTTAGCAATATATTGATCACCTTTACCAATTTCCTCAGGTTCAACCATGAATAAGACTAAATCAACGTCATTCAAACTAGATAAACTAGCCTTATCCATATAATCGTCAAGTTTCGAATGAGGTTTAAAGATACCTGGCGTGTCAACAAATACAACTTGCATTTTATTTGAAGTATAAATACCTGAGATACGATTACGCGTTGTTTGTGGCTTACTTGATGTGATTGCTACTTTTTGACCTACTAAATAGTTCATTAAAGTTGATTTACCTACATTTGGTCGACCAACTAAAGCAACAAAGCCAGATTTAAATTGTTTTTCTTCCATCTATTTACCTCTGCCTTCATCTAATTGATCAGGATATAATGGCAACCCATATTCTTCCAATACCTTTCCTTGAATGCCAAACATTTCTTTGGCTTCATCAGGCTTGATATGATCATAGCCATTTAAATGTAAGAATCCATGAACTACTGTATAGCCAAATTCTCGATCAAATCCTGTACCATATTCCTTACTATGACGCTTTATCACGCTAGGACACATAAACAAGTCCCCAATATCTTCTTGAAAATCTGGATCATCTTCAAAAGCTGATAAATCAATTGCATCCTCACCATCTTCTATTGCAAAAGAAATAACATCAGTTGGACGATCTTTATCGCGATATTTCAAATTAATCTCATGACTACGGTCTTCATCGACAAAGTTAATACTCATTTCTAAGTTATTATCTTTGCCAATTTCCTTTTTAGCTAAAAGCAATAACTTCATAATCCAGTCTTGCCAGTCGCGATTCTTATCGTCTAAAAATCCGACTTCATCATGATAAGTAACATCAATTGGATCCATTTTTAATTTTTAATGTCCTCTTTTTCATAAGCAGTAATAATTTTGGCAACTACAGGATGTCGAACGACATCATTTGCAGAGAAGTTGATGAACTTAATTTGGTCGATATTCTTTAAAATATGCTTAGCATCGATCAAACCGCTATGCTGTCGTCCCGGCAAATCGACTTGAGTCATATCTCCATTTACGACCATCTTAGAGTTGAATCCAAGACGTGTTAAGAACATCTTCATCTGTGCATCTGTAGTATTTTGGGCTTCATCAAGAATTACAAAGGCATCATCAAGAGTACGTCCACGCATGTAAGCAAGTGGGGCAACTTCAATTACACCACGTTCCATCAAGCGGTCAGTCGTATTAGTACCAAGAATAGCGTACAAAGAATCGTAAATTGGTCTTAAGTAAGGATCAACTTTTTCTTTTAGATCTCCTGGCAAAAAGCCTAATGACTCGCCAGCTTCTACAGCCGGTCTAGTCAAAATTATGCGGGAAACTTCACCCTTTTTAAAGGCAGCGATTGCACAGACAACAGCCAAAAAAGTTTTACCTGTTCCGGCTGGTCCTATTCCAAAAACAACATCAGATTTATCAATGGCTTCAACATAACGCTTTTGACCCATATTTTTGACTCTAATCGGTCTACCTTTAGCATCCCGAATTAAAACCTTTTTATACAGATCTGCAAAGTACTCAGTTGTACCCTTATCCGCCATCTTCATCGCACTCACAGTGTCGGGCGCACCAACGTTAACGCCGGTATTCACAACATTGTCTAACGCTTTTAAAACAGCAATAGCCTTTTTAATATTTGCCTCATCATCTCCAACAATTACAATCTCATTGCCAGTATCCGAAATAGACAAATCATAACCCTCTGAAAGAAGCTTTAGATTTCCATCATTAACTCCAACTAATTTTTGAATGTCTTCTACCTTTTGAGGTATAAAAGTTGTTTGAGCCAAAAAGACCCGCTCCTTCTTGTTACTACTAATTCAGCTGATCACGAACTGTTTGTGAAGCAGCCTTGCCATCGGCACGTCCTTTAATTTTTGGCATCAATGCTTTCATTACTTTACCAAAATCAGACTTACCTTTGGCACCAACTTCATCAATCGTTTCCTTAACAGCAGATTCAAGTTCTTCCTTGCTCATTTGTTTAGGCATATACTTTTCTACTACAGCTAATTCCTTCTTAGTTTCTTCAACTAATTCAGTACGTTTGGCTTTAGTAAATTCCTCGATTGATTCTTCTCTTTGCTTTTTCTCACGATTAAGAACCGTTAATTCTTCATCTGGAGTTAAATCATGTCCCAACTTGATCTTTTCATTCATCAAAGCAGATTTGATCATGCGGACAGTATCAAGAGTTGTCTTATCGTGATTTTTCATGGCTGTTTTCATATCAGTCATGATCTTATCTGACAAACTCAATTTATAATTCCTTCTTTCTATTAAAAACCCAATAATATTATAGCAAACTATGTACATAACTATTAAGTTTTCAACGGAATATATTGAAGTTTTTTGCATAAAAAGCAAATATTTTGTCTTATTTCAATGATTTATGTGCGGAAAGCAAAAAATCTCAGGAAAAAACCTGAGATTTACAATTTATTCTAAATATGAATGCCTAAAGTAAGTCTTGCAACTTGACTCATCATTTTAGGTGTCCATTGAGGATAGTAGACTAATTTAGCTTCACACTTTTCTACTCCATCAACTTGAAGTGCAGCTTTCTTAATCATATCTTGCAACAATTCAATAATCGGACATCCCATCGTAGTTAAAGTCCAATTAATATGGCAAACATTTTGATCATCAACTTCAACTGAATAAATCAAACCCAAATCAACTAAACTTACACCTAATTCAGGATCAATTACATTTTTTAAAGCATCATAGACTGCTTTTTCTTTTGGCAACAGACTTTCTTCACCCATTAGCCAATTGCTCCTTCCATTTGAAAACTGATCAAGCGATTAAGTTCTACAGCATATTCCATTGGCAATTGCTTAGTAAAAGGTTCTACAAAGCCCATAATAATCATCTCAGTTGCTTTTCTTTCTGGAATTCCACGACTTTCAAGATAATAAAGTTCTTCATCCGAAATTTTTGAAACTGTTGCTTCATGTTCCATTGCTACATTGGAATTTTCAATTGAATTAGTTGGAATCGTATCTGACGAAGACTTATCATCCATAATAATTGTATCGCATTCAACATGAGACTTAGAACCTGAAGAATTCTTACCAAATTTTACGCTACCACGGTAATCAGTTGAACCGCCACCTTTAGCAATTGATTTTGAAACGATTGAACTAGATGTATTAGGTGCATTATGAAGCATTCTTGAACCGGAATCTTGGTGAATGCCTTTATGAGCAACAGCAATTGAAAGCATAGTGCCACGTGCACCTTCCCCATTTAAATAAACACTAGGGTATTTCATGGTAACTTGGGCTCCCAAATTACCATCGACCCATTCCATCGTTGCATGACTAGCAGCTACTGCCTTTTTGGTTTCAAGACTATAAACATTATCCGACCAATTTTGAATAGTTGTATAGCGACAGTAAGCATCTTTTAAGACGTTCACTTCAACACCGGCTGCATGAAGAGAATCTGATGAATACTGCGGAGCAGTACATCCCTCAACGTAGTCAAGACTCGCTCCTTCATCAACGATAATTAAAGTTCTTTCGAATTGCCCTGAATTTTCAGCGTTCAATCTAAAGTAAGCTTGAATTGGAGTTGGTACTTTTACGCCTTTTGGCACATAAATAAAGGACCCACCGGACCATACAGCACAATTTAAAGCCGCAAATTTATTGTCCGTTGGCTTTACTAATTTACCAAAATACTTCTTAAACAATTCAGGGTATTTCTTTAAAGCTGTATCAGTATCCGTAAAGACAATCCCCATCTTGTCGAATTGTTCTTTCATGTTGTGGTAAACCATTTCTGATTCATATTGTGCACCAGATCCAGCCAGATACTTTCTTTCTGCTTCAGGAACACCTAACCGCTCAAAAGTTTCTTTAATTTCATCTGGCACATCGTCCCAATCACGATACTTTTTCTTTGTATATTTTTGATAGTAAAGCATATCGTCTAAATTCAAATCAGATAAATCAGGACCAAAATCAGGCATTGGCATCTTCTTATATATTTGATATGCCTTTAAACGATAGTCGAGCATCCACTTAGGTTCATTCTTTTCCGCAGAAATCTTTCTAACAACTTCTTCAGTTAAACCACGTCCTGTAGAGAATTCCGGCTGAATATCATCATGAAAACCATACTGATAGTCTTCATCTTTCACTATATCTTCTGCTTTAGTCATTTCTATCCTTTCTTAAGAAGTGCTTGTTCTAGTGCCCACCAGGAAATCGTGGCACATTTGATTCTGGCAGGAAATTGCATCACTTGTGTTAACACTGCCGCATCGCCTAATTTTTCTATCTCATCAGATGTGTGTTCTTTTCCAATTGCAAGGTCTGAAAAGATTTTCGTCATTTCTAATGCCTCAGAAACGCTTTTATCTTTAACACTTTGAGTCAACATACTAGCCGAAGCCTGACTAATCGTGCATCCCGAACCCGTAAAAGATACATCTACGATTTTTTCATTCTGCACCTTTACAAAAATATTAACCGTATCGCCACAACTTGGGTTATGGACAGTTTGCATTGCTGTAGCCTCCTTCATCTCTTTTTTATTACGGGGATGACTAGCATGATCAAGAACCAGAGCTTGATAGAGAGTACGTAAATTATTTAGTCCCATTGAAAAACTCCTCTGTTTCCGAAATACCTGCAATTAATTGATCAATGTCTTCCTTATTATTATAAAAACTAAGGCTAGCTCTTACTGTAGATTCAACACCTAATCTACGCATCAAGGGCTGAGCACAATGATGTCCCGCTCTTACCTCGATCCCTTGCATATCAAGTGCTGTAGCCACATCATGAGGATGAATATTTTTCAAATTAAATGAAAACACCCCTGTATGGTTTTCTTTTGGGCCATAAATAGCGACAAAATCTAATTTCTCTATTTTTTGCATCAAATATTTGCTTAGCTCATTTTCATAAGTCTGGATTCTATTCATACCTATTTCATGCAAATAATCGATTGCATAGCCTAAACCAATTGCACCAATTATATTTGGTGTCCCCGCTTCAAACTTTTGCGGCAAATCTGCCCAAGTTGCATTGTATTTGGTAACGTTACCAATCATTTCACCGCCAAAACGATATGGTGGCATTTGATTTAATAAATTCTTTTTACCATATAAAACACCAATACCTGTTGGTGCGAGCATTTTATGACCAGAAAAAGCATAGAAATCTGCATCTAATTTTTGTACATCGATTGGAAAATGACTTACGGCTTGTGCACCATCTACTACCACTACAGCTTCAACTTGATGAGCTATCTTAATTACTTCCTCAATAGGATTCATCATTCCTAATATATTAGAAGCATGGGCAATTGCCACAATTTTAGTCTTGGCGGTTATCTTTTTCTTGACATCATCCAAATCCAGAGTCTGGCTTTCAGTCAAATCAATATATTTAAGGATGGCACCTTTTCTTTTCGCCAATTGTTGCCATGGTAAGAGATTAGAATGATGCTCCATTATGGTTAACACAATTTCATCCTGTTCATGAATGTTTTGTTCGCCGTAAGTTGCAGCTACCAAGTTCAAACTATCTGTACAACCACTAGTAAAGATTATCTCATTTGCATCAGCCGCATTAATAAAGCTCGCAACTTTCCCTCTGGCCTCTTCATATTGCTTAGTTGCATTAAAGCCTAAAGTGTCAACACTTCGGTGCACGTTAGCATATGAAGTTTGATAAAAACTGTTGATTTTATGCAAAATTGGCACAGGCATTTGCATGGTAGCGGCATTATCCAGATAAGCTAATCTATTGCCATTAATCTTTTGTTTTAAAATAGGAAAATCATTTCTTATTTTTGTAATAGCTTCTTTGTCCATTAATCAATTTTCTTTCCGAAATCGCGAGCATTCGATCCTTTACTTTTCCCTTAGGAATGGCACCAAGTACTGGATCTAAAAAGCCATGGATAACCATTCTTTCAGCTTGAGCGTAAGGAATGCCGCGACTCATTAGATAATTCATCTGAATTGGATCAACCGGGCCAACACTAGCCGCATGCGCTGCAATAACGTCATTTTCATCAATCAACAAAAGTGGGTTAGCATCCCCTTGTGCCGTATCAGACATCATCAAAACACGATTTTGTTGATCAGCTTTTGATCCATGCGCTCCGTGAACAATTTGGCCAATTCCATTAAAAATCAATCTAGAATCTTCAAGCAAAACTCCGCGTTGATTAATTAAGCCGGTTGAATGAGGTCCACGATTAATTACTCGGTTATTGACCGCAACTTTTTGATTGCCAGTCGTAATAGCAATTGCTTTTGAATAAGCATAACTGCCTTCACCTAGAAGTTCTGAAGCTAAATCTCCGACTGTATTACAGTCATTCATAAAAGCAACGTTCCATTCAACATGAGCATCTCGCGCCAAATTAGCGCGACGATTGAAGTAAAGTGTAGTATTTTCTTCCATTTCATCAAGCGAAGAAAATTCAACGTTGCTTCCAGCCAAAGCCTGAACTTCAACAACTAAATTGGCTAAATTTTTCTCATGACCAACTGTAGACAGGTGCTGGATAAACTTAGCTTTACTATTTTTGCCAACCACAATTACAATGTGTGAAATTAAAGCACTTTTACTCATACTATTTTGGACAATTTCAATTTCAATTGGTTCCTGTATTTCGACATTATCAGGAATATATAAGAAAAGGCCGTTGTTCATAAAAGCAGTATTGTATGCTAGCAACTTATCTTCATTAAAATGAGAAACTGAATTTAAATATTTTTGCACTATCTCAGGATATTGCTTACTAGCCTCGAATATATCTTGGCAAATGACTTTATTTTCTTCTAACTCTGAATTATCGCTAATTTTTAAAGCAGACTGTTCTAAAGCAAAGTCATCATTAATAGTTAGTGGCCAATCTGAATACTTAAATTGCTGCATCTTAGGTAGTAGCAATTTTTCAATTAAATTAAAAGCTTCTAAGCGCTCATTAATAAGCCAATCAGGTTCGTTATATTTTGAACTTAGTTCTTGAAAAGTAGTTTTAGAAAGCATTTTCATCCCCTAATCTTCATCAACCAATTTAATATCAAGACCTAGTTCATCACGAAGACCTGCATAACCTTCTTGTTCAAGCTTTTTAGCCAAATCAGGGCCGCCGTCTTTCACAACTCTACCGTCCATCATGACGTGAACCACATCTGGAACGATATAATTTAATAATCTTTGATAGTGAGTAATCATTAGGGCACCAAAATTATCACCGCGCATGGCATTTACACCGCGTGAGACGACACGAAGCGCATCGATATCAAGACCTGAGTCAATTTCATCAAGAATGCCAAAAGTTGGCTTAATCATTAACATTTGCAATATCTCATTACGCTTTTTCTCACCACCGGAAAAGCCTTGATTAAGATATCGTTCAGTCATTGAATCATTCATATCAAGTAAAGCCATGTTCTTATTAAGCTCTTTAATGAAATCCATGACAGGAATAGGATCATCTTTAGGTCGACGTGCATTAATTGCTGCACGAAGGAATTCAGCGTTTGTAACTCCAGGAACTTCAGCTGGGTATTGCATTGCTAAAAAGAGTCCTTTTCTAGCCCGTTCATCGACTGTCATATCAAGAACATTTTCACCGTTTAACAAAATTTGACCTTCAGTAACACGATATTTAGGATTGCCCATGATTGTTTCAGATAAAGTTGATTTACCTGTACCATTTGGTCCCATAATGGCGTGGATCTCGCCTGTATGCATAGTAAGATTTACGCCTTTTAAAATTTTCTTGTAGACTTTTTTTTCTTCGTCTTTAACTTCAACATGTAAATTTTTTATCTCTAAAGTTGCCATTTTATCTCCCGAATTCTAAAAAATACATCTCTAACGTTAACGCTAATTGGAATTGTTTTTAAGACTTGACTTTTAAAAAATATTCGCTTCACCCACAAGATATAGTGAGCACTGGTGGCTTTGATATCTATATATAGTTATTAACTCATTTGATAAAAACACAGTATCGAAATATCAATTATTTCAATACTGTGTTTATCAAATATTTTTGCAAAGAAAAAGCTCACCCATTCCCGGGTGAGCTTTTCAGATTATTAATAATGTCTACGCTTGCGTGCAGCTTCTGACTTCAATTTTCTACGAACACTTGGTTTTTCGTAGAATTCGCGTTTGCGGTATTCTTGTAAGGTACCACTTCTTGAAACGGAACGCTTGAAACGACGAAGAGCATCATCAATAGACTCGTTTTCGTGAACGATTGTCTTAGCCATGTGTGATCCCTCCTTCCATTTCTTGGCGTTACGCCATACATTTACTTAAATTATACCAAACTAATTTTACGGGTCAATACATTCTTATAATATTTTTTATAAAATCCGGGATATTTTTAAGCCCTTACATTTTATCAGTTTTATTTAACCTTAAATTTAAATCTAATCATTCTATATAATTGTTACATGTTAGCTTAACGAATTTCCTTGTTAATCCGCTTTCATTAATAGTATAATTATTTCAGAAAGAGGTGCTATTATATGGCAGAAACAAAAGACCAAAATGAAGTAAATATCATCATTATTTCAGATGCCGCTGGTGATACTGCATTCAGCAACGCTACTGCTGCTGCTGCCGAATTTCCAAAGGCCCAAATTAATTATCGTCGTTATCCATTTATTACTAGCAAGGATAAACTTGATGAAGTCTTGGAGGAGATCGAAAAATATCCTAATTTAGTGATCATTTATAGTTTAGTAAAAGATGAGATGCAAATGCCCGTAATTAAATTTGCACGTGAGCATAACATTCAATGCGTTGACATCTTCTCACCAGTAGTTGAGGCAATTCAACAAACTACTCATATGACTCCTGATCAAAAGATCGGAGCACAACACAGCTTAAACCAAAAGTACTTTGACAGAATTTCTGCAATGGAATTTGCCGTAATGTACGATGATGGTAAAGATCCAAAAGGATTCTTAGAAGCAGATGTAGTGTTACTTGGGGTATCACGTACTTCAAAGACTCCACTTTCACTATTCTTAGCTAACAAGAATTTAAAAGTTGCTAACTTACCTTTAGTTCCAGAAACTCATATTCCAAAGGAAATCTACGAAATCGATCCTAAAAAGATTATCGGTTTAACCAATGACCCATCTGTTTTAAACGAAATCAGACGTCAAAGAATGATTGCTTATGGTCTAAACCCTGATACTACTTACTCCAACATGGATTCAATCAACAAGGAACTTGAATCAGCTCAAGAACTTTACAAGAAGCTAGGCTGTTACGTAATCAATGTTGCTCACCGTTCAATTGAAGAAACAGCAGCTCTTATTCTGGAACACTTGGGCATTGATGACTATGCAAAATAATCAGATAACTAAATAATTTCAAATCACTCTTGAAGTTCTTTCAGAGTGATTTTCTTTTGGACTAATTTTAACTTATATACGTTAGAAAGAAATTTGTAACTATCTCGTAAAACAAATGCGCTACAATAGTCTAGATCATATAGAGAGGATGAATAATCAGGCGCAACCTGAAATTACTATAGATGAAATTTCGTAAAACAATTATTACTTTATTGGGGACAGTTTTAGTAGGTTCAAGTTTTAATATTGCAAATGTCGTGTCTGCAGACACAGCGGAAGACTCTTCCCTTGCAGTCACTACAGAAAATGTTAAAGAAAAGAAAACATATAAATGGTGCTATCCATTCAAAGCTTGTGAAAAACATGGCGTGCGTCCAATGTTTAAAGCTCAAACTTTTGGTATGACTGATTATATGCGTTCTTCTAACCCACCTTATTATTTCCATGATGGTTGGGACTTTGGTTATTCTGAAGTTGGACGTTCTAACGTTTATGCTATTCACGCAGGTACTGTTAAAAAAGTTGCTTACGGTAGCGGACTTGGTTGGTTCATTTGGGTAATCAGTCCTGATAAATACGTTGAAGTTTACCAAGAAGGATTTACTAAAAAGAAAGACATTTACGTTAAGAAAGGTCAAAAGATTAAAGCCGGTCAAAAGATCGGCAAAATGACCGGCTCTCATTTACATTTAGGATTAACTAAAACCAACAAAGATTACATTAATAAACATGGTTTCCCATGCAAAAACTGGAACGTTGATAATGGCACTTGGCTAAATCCTATTAATGTAATCAAAAAATATTATAATGAAAAGAAATAGTACTTAACATAATCACGGATATTCAAAGTAAAATTTCTATACTCGGCAAATAAAATATTTGTAGTATAGGAATTTTTTATTGGTCCCTGACACAACTTTTGTTAAACTTAGTATATCATTCATTAAACATAATTTCGTTGTACAAATGTTGCATAATATTTGTCGCAACTAAAAAGGACAATAAATGGATCAATTAGATAAATTTAACAGACGCTATAATTTTCTTTCAAAATTATCTGCTGCTTTCTTTTATTCAATTGCTGTTGCTATTGCATTGAATTTTTTCTGGACACCTGGACACATGTATTCATCCGGGATCACAGGATTTGCTCAGTTAATCAACACAGTCAGTGAACGTTATCTTCCCTTCACATTAACAACATCATTTATGTACTTTATATTGAACTTTCCATTATTCATTTTGGCATGGTTCAAAATTGGTCATAAATTTACATTTTTTACTATTGTAGCCGTTGTTTTAGGTTCGTTCATGATGCATTGGATTCAGCCATGGCAAATGCGTCTAGACCCACTTGTCTGTGCCATCTTCGGTGCTTCAATTAATGGTATCGGTACAGGTTTAGCACTTAAAAATGGAATTTCAACCGGTGGTTTAGATATTATCGGAATTGTTATCAGACAAAAAACTGGGATTAGCTACGGTAAATTCAATATCTTTATCAATCTAATCATTATTGCCGCTGCTGGTTACATGTTCGGTTGGACACGTGCTTTATACTCCGCCTTAACAATTTTTATCAATGGCCGAGTAATCGATGCTGTCTATACGCAACACCAGAAGATGCAAGTAATGATTGTAACTCAGCATCCCCAACATATTATCGATGGTATTCAAAGCCGGATGCACCGCGGGATAACTATTTTGCATGATGCTGAAGGTGCATATAGCCATATTGAAAAGACTGTTTTGATCACGATCATCGATCGTTACGATATGTATGACATTCGTCAAATTGTTCAAAAAGCAGATCCATATGCCTTTATGAGCGTAAGTGAAGTTGAGAAGGTCTATGGACGCTTCAAGGAGCAAGAGATTGTTTAAATACAATTTATTAATAAGCCTATATTGGTTAGATATCGCCAATGTAGGCTTACTTTATTTATTCAATTTCTTCAAAAGTTTGCCCCTTTTCTGCCGCTTCATTTAATTAAAGTTTATAATTTAGTTAAATAGAAAGGCGGATTTCGATGAGTTCATATTATCAATTAGTTTGGCGAGAAAATGAGTTAGAGTCTTATCCTACAGATAAGCTAAACTTTATTTTCAATATTATTAATCGTCCCTTCCCCGTTAGTTACAGACAGCTATATCCTAGTAGAATCGAATGGCAAAAAGCTGTTAAAAAACACGAAGATTTAATTAAAAGAGTTAAAAATATTATCTTAAAACGTAGCGATGCTCATGATATAAGGCAGGCATGGCTCAAGCACCATCGTGAACAAGCAGATACTACTAATGGCTTTACAATTGAACAATTAGCTAACAAATTACCTCACATGGCTAATCAACTTGGTGCATTTATGGAAATTGAAAATATTGAAATAAAATATTTTGATGATGACTTTAAACCTAGATACGATCTCTCCGATTTTCAAGATATTACTATAGATAATTACCCAAGTAGCGGCTTCAAGAAAAATGGCATGACCAAAGAAGCTTTTCTTAAACTTTATCCTCAAGTTCCAGAAAATAAATTAGATGAAGTTCTAGATATAGCCGATTGTGAATTAGAAAAAGAAGATAATACTGTAGTTATTCCATATTGGTACGCTGTCAATGCCAAACGAGTACTTGTAGACGGCGATTCATTTATCGAAACTTTCGATAATTAAAAAATGACCTTGATTTTAGTTAATCAAGGTCATTTTATTAATCTTCAATTATTTGGACGCCATTATTATCTGGTTTAAGTACTAATGTCTTATCTTTTAATCCGTGTTTTCTCAAACCTGATAAAAAGCCTTTAACATGTTCATCTTCAATCCAGGTCATAATCGTTGAACCTGCACCACTTAAATATGTTGCTAAAGCATGCTTTTGATGTGCAACCTCACGGACTTGCAAAAGCTCTGGTACAAGCCGTTCACGATACTTTTCATGAAAAACATCATTTTCCATGAGCTCGCCTGCCATTTGATACTCTTGTGTAAATAAGCTTGCTACCAGAGTATTAGCAATAGCTGAACCATGTGTAGCTGTCTTAAAATCCAGATGTTCAGGCAAAACATTACGTGATTTCTTTGTAGGCAAATTATATTCCGGCACATAAGCCACCAAAGAGAAATTAGGCAACGGTGCTTTAATAGTATCAAAATGATTGTCAATTTCCGTTCCAATAATTAAACCACCTAAAATTGTTGGCGCAATATTATCTGGATGGCCCTCAATTTTTGCTCCAATTTGTACTTTTTCTTTATCTGACAAATTTAACTTACCAAAATGATTAGCCAATTCAATTCCTGCAGCAATTGCACTAGAGCTGCTTCCTAAGCCATGCGCTAATGGAATATCACTTTTTACTCGTAAATGAAGAGGTTGCAATCCTGGATAAACTGTTAAAGCCGTTTTCACAATTAAATTATTTTCATCATGGGGAATATCTGGCATCACATGATCCACCTGAAAATGATCAGAGATGTTTAATACTTCCACTTCTAAATAAAGCGATACGGCCATACCTAAAGAATCGAAACCCGGTCCTAAATTGGCAGTTGAAGCTGGTGTCTTAATAATCATTTTTATAACTCCTCCACTATAAAATCTTATATTTGGCCATTAGTTTTACATTAGCAGCGCTCAATTTCTCTAATTGCAGTTGATTAATAGCCTTAGTTATTACGATAGTTCTATCCTCTATTTGCTTTAATTCTTGAATCTCTATCCCTAATTCATCAAGAATATTAGTCAAATGAGCAACTTTTTCTTGTTTAAACGATAAATAATATGGATTTTTAATATCTTTAGTAATAATCAAAGAATCTTTACTAGAAAATCGGTTGAATAATTGGCCATTAGTTTTATTAACCAGATTTTTAACTTCACTAACAATATCATTCATAACCGAATTGGCAGTGGCTAAACTACCTGCTCCCGGTCCGGTTAATAATGCCGTTCCCAAATTTCGACTTTTAATTTGTAAAGCATTAATCTCATTTTCTATATTTGCCATTAAGCTATCTGCAAGCAAAAGGCACGGAGCAACTTCTACAAATAATTTATCCGCCACCTTTTTAGCAATGCCAATTAGCTTAATCGGATATCCCAATTCTTTAGCTTGTTGCAAATCAAAGTCTTGTAAATGGTCTATTCCCTCAACATTGAAATCAGTAATCTTAACATGTGCACCAAAAGCAAATTGACACAACAAAATCATTTTATATGCAGCATCTTTACCTGTGACATCATTAGTTGGATCTGCTTCCGCAAAACCCAGTTCTTGCGCATGTTTCAAGGCAGTTTCGTAGCTTAGTCCCTTTTTATTCATTTGCGACAAAATATAATTTGTTGTGCCATTAACAATACCTTGAATTTCTAAAATATGGTCTCCAACATAAGAATCACTTAATGTTCGTAAAATCGGGATGCCTCCAGCAACACTTGCATCATACATTAAGTCACAACGATTATCTTGGGCCAGTTTAATTAATTTCGTTCCAAAAGCAGCCATCAGATCTTTATTAGCGGTTACTACATTCTTACCGGCACGCAATGCCTCACTAATATATTCTTTTGCGGGATGTAATCCACCCATCAATTCTGCCACGATTCCAATTTCGGGATCGCTTAAAATATCATTAAAATCAGTAATTATATTAACTGAATGTGCAAATTTTTGATACTTTTCTTTATTTCGAACGAGGGCTTTTTTAACAACAATCTTTTGCCCACTTGTCTGTTCAATTTTTCCATTATCACTTTTTATAATGTCTAAAATACCAGAACCTACTGTTCCTAACCCAAGTAACGCTATTTTTATTGTCATCTTTATCTATCACTCTTTTTTAATTCTTTTCTTATTTTTATGATTGTAACATATGGTAAAAACAAGTTACAATGTTTAATATATTAATTAAGACTTAAGAATAGGAAGATGCTTTATGAAATATCGTAGTACTCGAGGTTCAAAAGAAAATACGTTAAATTCAGCTGCCGCTATTATTCAAGGCTTAGCGCCAGACGGTGGCTTATATGTTCCAACAGATTTTCCTCATGCAAATTTTAAATTAGAAGATTTGCCAAAATTATCTTATAAACAAATAGCTGCAATGGTAATTAGTTTGTTTTTTGATGATTATTCCAAAGAACAGATTCAAAGCGCTGTACTTAATGCATACAGTGAACAATGGGATGATCGCAGCATTGTTCCGATTGAAAAGCATGATCATAACTTCTACATGGAATTATTCCACGGACCAACTCTTGCCTTTAAAGATATTGCTTTGCAAATGTTGCCGCAATTAATGACACGTGCTGTGCAAATCGAAAAAATTGATCGTGACATTATTATCCTGACTGCAACCTCTGGAGACACGGGGACCGCTTCTATGCGTGGTTTTGCCAATCAACAAGGTACTAACGTTATTGTCTTTTATCCTGAAGGTGGCGTTAGTCCAGTTCAACTTCGTCAGATGCTTAGTCAACACGGAGACAACCTCCAAGCAATCGCTATTAAAGGCAATTTTGATGATGCACAAACCGAAGTAAAGAAAATCTTCAATGATGCTAAATTTAAGACTCAGTTGAATAAAAATGGCTATCAATTCTCTTCAGCCAACTCAATGAATATTGGTCGTCTTGTACCACAAATCTCATACTATCTTTATACATATGGTCAATTAGTACGCAGACAAGAAATTAAATTAGGTGATCAGATTAACTTTTCTGTACCTACTGGCAATTTTGGAGATATTTTAGCAGGTTATTATGCTAAAAAACTAGGTTTGCCAATTAAGAAACTAATTTGTGCTTCAAATGAAAATAATGTACTGACTGATTTCTTTAAAAATGGCGAATATGACCGTCGTCGCAAATTCCATTTGACCATTGCACCTGCAATGGATATCTTAGTTTCCAGCAATCTTGAGAGACTATTATTTGACCTTTACGACGGCGACCATCAACAAATCAATAGTTTAATGAATCAATTAACTCAACGCGGCCACTATCACATTAGTGATGACATCCTTTCAAAACTTCAGGACATTTTTGCAGCTGATTTTGCGACGGAAAGACAAGTAGTTAAAGAAATTAACCGCATCTACAATTATGATCGCTACGTCATCGATCCCCATACCGCTGTTGGCTCATATGTTGCTCATCAATACCAAGAAAAAACTGGTGATACGACTCCAATGGTAATTGTTTCAACCGCAAGTCCATATAAATTTCCAGAAACAGTGTATGAAGCTATCACAGGACGCGTTTGTCCTCAAACAGGTATTGCCGCAATTAAAAAGCTCTACGAGGAATTAGGCGGTCAATTATCGATTGGCGTGCGAACATTATTTGATCGTAAACCAAGCTTAGAAAAAGTAATCGAGACACAAAATATGGAATTAGTAATTAGTTCAATTTTAGACTTAAAATAATTCGAGGGAAAAATATGAAAGTTGTAAAATTTGGTGGTTCATCGCTTGCTACAGGCAACAACGTAGATAAAGCGTTAAAAATCATTAAAGATGATCCAGAACGTAAAGTAATTGTGGTTTCTGCACCTGGTAAAAGAAATGACGATGATATTAAAGTAACTGATCTATTAATTACATACGCCTATGCTAGTTTAAGAAGCAACAATTACGATGATATCGCTAATAAAATTTTCAAGCGTTATGGATTAATTGCTCAATATTTTAATCTACCTGAAAAAGAACTAAGCGAAATTAAGCGACTGCTATTAACTTTACCTCAACTCGATTATCCGAATGCTGACTATAGAATGGCTGCTTTTAAAGCACATGGCGAACGCCTAAATGCCATGTTAATTACTAAAATCCTTAACCATCAAGGGATCAAAACTCGTTTTTTAGAACCTAAAGATGTTGGTTTGATAGTTACTGGTACTCCTAATAATGCAGAGGTTAATCCTGAGACATATGTAAATTTGAAAAGAATTAAATTAAATAAAGACGAGCGAATTATTTTCCCAGGTTTTTATGGTATTACTCCGTCAGCACATATTGCCACATTTTCACGGGGAGGTTCTGACATTACTGGTGCCATTCTAGCTCGTGGATTTAATGCAGATTTATACGAAAACTTTACTGATGTTGATGCTATTTTCTCCGCAAATCCTAATATCATTGACCATCCTAAGCCTATTAAAAAAATGACCTACCAGGAAATGCGAGAATTATCATATGCCGGTTTTTCCGTTTTTCATGACGAAGCTTTGATTCCTGCCATTCAAGGAGAAATTCCAGTTAACGTTAAAAATACAAATGCTCCAGAAAAGCCCGGTACTTTAATTGTACCAGAAGAAGGATTCACAGCTAAAAAGACGATAACCGGCATCGCTGGTGGCAAAAATTTTGCAGCTCTTTATTTAAGAAAATACATGTTGAATAAAGGCGCTGGTTTTACTCTAAAATTAATGGAAATCTTTAATCGACACCACGTCTCTTACGAACATATGCCCTCTGGGATTGATGATTTAACTGTAATTTTTAAGAAGGATGCATTAAATGACCAATTAATTGACGTGATTTGCAATGAAATTCAAACTAGTTTGAATCCAGATCAAATGCAGTGGATTGATGATTATGCTATTACAATGGTCGTTGGTGAAGGGATGAAAGATAAACTAACCCTTTGTGCCAGTCTTCTTTATCCTCTTGGTAAAAAAGATATTTCTATTCAAATGATTAACCAAGGTGCATCACAAATTTCAATTATGATTGGCACTAGACGTAAAGATGAAGAAGCAGTTATTAAAACCATTTACGAAAACTTTATCGCTGAAGATTAGTTTACATAATCATGATTACGTAATTGTATATCAACTTTAAACAAAAAAGCCAATCATTTACTTTTAGTAAATAGATTGACTTCGGGAATAGCATTAGACTTGACTCTAATACAATTTTACTTGGTAAGTTTAATTTTGCATAGTCCTATTCTTAATCATTCTATTAATTTTTCAATATAAATTCTTAAGATTTGATTGTTACATTATAGATAACTTATTGAAAGGAAAATAATATTGATTAAATTAATAATTATTGCAGCTACTTTGGCAACTGCAGGGATTATGGCTATTAGTTCTACATTAGTTAATAAACCTCTTCCCGTTAAAATAAGAAATCATAATAATCGTAGATAATTTAAAAGCAAGCTATTTCAATCAAATAACTTGCTTTTTTGTTATGGTCTATAAAAAATTTCTCCCTGATCTACTATACAGTCAGGCTTAAGCAAATGTAGTCCCTTACTTTCTACGGAATACTTAGTAGCTTCAAGATACTTTTTAAAATGCTTGGTCTTTAGATGCTTTTCATATGCTTCTTCAGTCCGGTATACCTCTAGTGAAAACCATTCATTAGGTTGATTCATAATAGTACCGGCAATCATAGCCAAAATTCCATCTTCTTTTTCAACCGCAGTTTTCATTTCTTTCATTACCGCATTGGCAAATTCATCACCTTTGCCCAATTGTACACCAATTTCGGTTAAATAAACCACGTAATCATTGTCGTGCGTAACAGCTAAATTTTCAGGTTTAGTTGAGATAAATTCAGGATATAATTCAACTTTAACTTGACTAGTCACAATATCTTTCAGATTATGTTCAAATTGTTGAACCTGACTTGTATCTTCGTGTTGTTGATAAGCAGCATCATCTTGGTAGCTTTCGATCAAGTAGTTCTTATATTCTTTTTGATCTTCATGACCACTCTGCATAAACAAGGCATGATCGGCATTTAACATATACTCTTCTACTTTTTGAGTATAATTTTCATGATTTTTTGGATCTATTTCTAATCTAAATAAATTTAAAACAGGTGCTTTTTCTAATTTCATTTTTCTTTCCTACCAATTTTAATTTTTATTGATATTATATGCTATTTTCACAAAAAAGTGACCACCAAAACTAACTTAACATAATTTATTTAATTTGAAGTAAAATACCATTAAAAAATGCTTCAAATCTTTTCGTGATCGAAGCATTTTCTTATTATTCAAATTTTACAAATGATAGTCTACTTTTTTAAACTTATAATTTTTCATTTGTTTAGCTAATTTTTTGCTTCTGTAGTAATTACCACCATCATATCTGCTTGAATATAGCAAAACATTATGTTTTTTACCATTAATTTTTTGCGGCATTACTCTATAAAGGCTCCAATTTTCAAAACTAATCCATGGATTAATTTCATAAAATAGATGATTTTTCATCTTAGTCGTTTGGCCCGACATCCAATTTTTAGTTACATGATCAAAATCGGTTTGATTTTGGATATTACCATTAAAGTAATCACTAATAATCGATTTATCTTGAGTGTAAATAATTTTTCCATTAACCGTATGTGCAGTAAAAGTAATTTTTCTACCATTATGAGCGTTACGGTCATATGAATACCATGTACCTTGCATCTTTTTAGGCACTGTAATAATTGCTCCATTACCATAAGTATTATCAGTGGCATTTACATGAGTTGTTAATACACTCAAGCCTAAAGCCAATACCATTGCAGATAAAGGCAATAACTTTCTTGTTAGCATAAAAATCATCTCCAGTTGTAAAATTATGGATTCGCTTTCATTATTAATTCTACAGTATTTTGTTACTTAAAGATAGATTAATATAATTTTTGAACTAATGAAATGAAATCTTTAATTTTGGCATCTTCATTTGTATAGAAGGCTGCGATTTTTTGCCACATTTGTTGTCCATTAGACAATAAAAATAATTGCTGCAAAGTATCATTACTGATCAAACCAGCAGTCGCTTCATTCATCAAGAAATATCCTGATCCAGAGGCTACTAATAATGCTGCTTCTTCTACAGAATTTGAAGCAATAAATGGACTTTGAATCTGATAAATATCCTTAAATAAATGAAGTTCTGCGGCCTCTTCTTCTGGTTTAGCGACAATAAAACAAGTTAAATCGACTAAATCATCTTTATTAATCATCTGGATACCGCTAGGATAACTACCCTTTTGTAGAATAGCCATGACAGCTTTTTGACCTAAGATTTGTGAATTAAAATCAACCTGTTCATCCCGCAGATCATTAATTGCTAAATCAACATCTTGCTCAGCTAGTTTATCAAAGACTTCATCATGTCCCATACCAATTAGACTAATTTTTATATCAGGATATTTTTGCGTAAACTGGTCTACAACTCGATCTAAATCTTTTCTACCAAGCTGGTTAAAATATGCTATTTTTAATGTTTTCATAGTTAATCTTCATCCAAGGGAGCATGACCTTCGTTAGCTATCTGCTTTTTATCTTTTCTAATTTGGTACTTATTGAGCATGATCAGCAGCGAAATAACCATATTTATCCCACTAATCACTACGCTTAAAAACTTTAGTAATCTAACTTTCTTTTGCTTACTCATTTTTAATGCCTTCTTTCCTTAAAAATAATCATAAAATGAAACTTTGCCTTTTACAAAATCTAACTTTTTAATACGATAATTTGTTATTAGACCCAATTCAATAGCAGCCTTTAAAGTTAAACGGCCTAAAAGAACTTGGGTCCATGCGGTGATTGGCCCAGAAAAATCAACTAATTCATCTTCTTTACGCTCACACGTAACTTCACGATTGTGATTATTCAATTGCCAAACGCCAATATTCCAAGGACATTGATCATCATAATTAACTTCAATGTTAAAAGTACCTTCTTGCAGTGGCCGCATGCATGACAAAACTTTTTGAAAATCAATAATTCTACTCATCATATATGGATGAAGTTGAATGTCTAATTCATTCTGTTCTGGGAAAAGCTCGGCCAATAATGATTTCTCAGGTAGCATCATACAAAACTCTTTAACTGAACCTATATGAGATGCCATAAAGCCTAATATGCTTGATAATCCTTGAGGGGTAATTGAATATAATTCATCTGCCATAAAGCAATTATCAACTATCCGATAAATCAAGTAACTCATTGGACGACCGGCATTATCAAAATAAACCGCAATATCTCGATGATGGTAGTAACTATCTAATCTATTCCACCACCAAGCTTCTCTAATAATAGTATTTCTCTCGTCATCAGTATGTAATTGACGTTCATATAACTGAATTACGCCATTTTGAACAATCAAATCATCCCATTTTCCGCGAATCACCTTACCCTTACGAGGTAATTTAAAGGAAGCTAAAGCATCCCCAGAAAAGCGATATTCTTTTTGATAAATACTATTGCTAAAGCCATAATGACGATAAAAATCTTCTGAAAAAGGAGCTAAATTTGCCACCGGAATTTTATTTTCATGCAAATCATGAATAACTTCTTCCATTAATTTAGAAATATGGCCCCGTCCTCTACATTCAGGATAGGATGATACATAACCAATCCCAGCTATTGGAACATGATGACCAAATATTTCACCCTTAAATTGATTTACCATCATATAACTAGTCAATTTTCCTTGATCAAAATATCCATATCCATCACTATGATCATACCGACTCATAAAATTGGCATTTGTAGTTAAATCAGAATCTTTTAAAAAAGCATATTCAATCAATGAAGCAATTTGTTTTAAATTGTCTTGGTTTTTCTTTAATTTCATAATTTTCCTTATAAAAATATACTGTCTTCATAATCTTACTTATATTTTAGATCATTTTATGTGTTTTTCGTTAGCTTTTTTTAAGATTTAGATGAAAAAACGGGATGAATATACCTGTCATCCCGTTTTACTTATTTACATACTTTGTATATAAACTAGAAATATACTTTTGCATTTTCTGTACTGAATGTCGACGTGATCGTGCACATTCTTTAGCAGGACGATCACATAAGTAGCAACGGCGACTTGCATAATTTAATTCTTTACGTGAAATCGCAGGTCTGCCTTTAACTAGTACGTCGGCATCGAATAATCGACCAACCGAACTATTCTCTTCAAATGAAATAGTCGATAATTTAACCTTCTTGCTAGATTCCTGCAAAATATAAAAATTTTCATATCCAGCATCAATATTCAATGCTTTTACCAATCGATAATTATAATTTTTATCCTGCCACTCTTTTTCTAATTGCTTGATTCCATAATTAAACAGTTCAATCAAATATTGATTATTCTTAATTGGACCCGGAATATTTAAATTAATATCAACTAACGTAGTATCGGGATATTTTTGAAAAATCTTTTGTTGTAAAGCTACACGATAATCCTTTGCAGCTAACACTTGAGCAATATCTTGCGGATTTCCTTCTTGAAAAATATTCATTATTATCTCACCGCAATTAATTATAAACGATTGTACCTACTCCATCATCAAGTTTACTTGCATTTCTTAAAGAAGTAATGATTGCAGTATTTCCTGTTTTCTCTACGAAATTAATGACAGCTTCAATTTTAGGTTTCATGCTACCTGCTGCAAATTGACCAGCTTCTAGATACTTCTTTAGTTGATCTACTTTTACTTTTCCAATAGGAGCTTGATCAGGCTGATTATAGTTCACATAAGCATTATCAACAGTAGTCAAAATAACTAACTCATCTGCTTGAATATCTTCAGCTAATTTTGCGGCACTAAAATCTTTATCAATTACTCCTGCTACCCCTTGCAAATTATTATCCTTTATTACTACAGGGATGCCGCCACCTCCCGCAGCAATTGGGACAAATTTACTCTTCAGTAAAGTATCAATAACTGGTGCATTAATAATCTTGACGGGCTTTGGGGATGAAACTACTTGCCGGTAACCTCGACCTGCATCTTGCTTATAACTATATTCAGGATGATAGATTTTTTGTTTCTGCATTTCATTAAAAGTATAAAACGGGCCAATTGGCTTAGTAGAATTCTTGAAAGCCGGATCATTAGCATCAACTATTATCTGAGTGATTAGGGCAACGGCTTGATGTGGATAGTCGGTATGCTTAAATTGATCATCTAAAGCCTTTTGCATCCAATAACCAATATGCCTTGAGTCATTGCGACTACGGTATCAAGTGGCATTGCAGGATTATCTTTGCTAGAGCCTTTATATTGCTGCAAAAGCAAATTACCAACTTGTGGTCCATTACCATGAACAATCGCTACTTGATCTCCCTTTTCAATCATTTTAGCAACGACTTTCATTGCCTTTTCCACTTGCTTTTCTTGAGCAGCTGCACTATTATCACCTGCTTGAATAGCATTGCCACCCAAAGCTACAACTATTCTTTTCATTTTATTTACTTCCTTCATTAACTGATGGAATAAATAAATTGCCTAAAGTAGCGGCCATTATTGCTTTGATAGAATGCAATCTATTTTCCGCTTCAGTAAATTGCCAAGCGTATTGAGAGTTAAAGACTTCATCAGTAACTTCCATTTCACTTAAACCATACTTTTCATAAATTTCTTCGTCAACTTTAGTAGTGCGATCGTGAAATGCTGGTAAACAGTGCATAAAGATCAATTGATCATCTGGAGTTCCCGTCATTTGCATCATTTTCATTGTGACCGTATAAGGCTTTAATAACTTAATTCTCTCGCTCCAGTCATTTTCACCCATTGATACCCAGACATCAGTGTAAATAATATTGGCTCCTTTAACACCTTTTTCAATGTCATCAGTAATCAAATTCTTAGAACCAGAATCTTGGGCAAAATCCTGCGCAATCTTTTGTACATCTGGATGAGTAAACAAAGGCTTTGGCGTAACTATGTGGACGTTAACTCCCAACATACTTCCAGCTACTAAAAGACTGTCGGCAACGTTATCGCGGCCATCTCCTACATAAGCTAAAGTAAGCCCCTTTAGGTGACCAAACTTTTCTTTAATGGTCATAAAGTCGGCTAACATTTGCGTTGGGTGCCATTTATCGGTCAATCCGTTCCAGACAGGTACACCAGAATACTTGGCCAGGTCTTCTACATCCTTTTGAGCAAAGCCACGATATTCAATACCATCAAACATGCTGCCCAAAACTTTTGCAGTATCTTCAATGCTTTCTTTTTTACCTAAGTGAATTTCACCAGCACCCATATATTCAGGATTTGCGCCTAAGTCATTGCAAGCAACAACAAAGGCTGAGCGCGTTCTTGTTGAAGATTTTTCAAATAAAAGAGCTATATTCTTGCCCTTTAAATATTCGTGAGGAATATTTTCTTTAGTTCCTTTAAATGAAGTGCAAAATCAATTAAGTAATTAATCTCTGCTGGAGTATAATCCTTGCATTTTAATAAACTTCTACCTTGAAAAACGTTTTATAAATATTTCATTTTTCTGCCTCTTACAAATCTTCACGAACAAGTGGACATGACATGCATCTTGATCCTCCGCGACCACGAGAAAGCTCACTTGAATGAATCTTATGAACTAAAATGCCATGTTTTCTTAACAAATCATTTGATACATAATTACGATCATAAGTAACGACTTCACCTGGTGCAATAGCCAAGGTATTTGAGCCGTCATTCCATTGTTCACGAGCAGCCGCAATCGAATCACCATTGCCAGTCGGAATTAAGTCAATCTCTGATACGTGTAAGTATTTCTTTAAAACTTTAACCAAATCATTTTCTGGCGTAATTTTAACCTCACCATGATCGTCTTGCTCTAAAACATAAATATCAATTTTTCCTGCTTTATCTAAAATAAAAGGATGAACGGTGAATTGATCATAATTAATCATTGTAAAGACCGTGTCTAAGTGCATCATAGCATGATTGTGCGGTATTTTGATTGCCAAAATTGTGTCATAACTAGAATGACCAAAAAGACTATGAGCAAGATCGGTAATGGCAGCTGCTGAAGTTCTTTGAGAAATACCAATCGCTAAAACATGATTGTTCAAAACTAATTCATCGCCGCCCTCTAAGTGCCCATGAGTATAACGATCTCGCCAGACAGGAATATTGGCATCTTTAAATTTGGGATGATGCTTCAATATAGCTTCCATAAATAAAGATTCACGTCTTCTAGCTCTAAATGTCATCCTATTAATAGTTATGCCATTAGCAATTGCCGCTTGTTGATCACGGGTAAAATATACATTTGGCATCGGATCTAAGTAAAATGGATAATCTGGATCTTCAGCTAGATCGGCTAATGAAGGTGTTATATTTTGTATTTCATTTTTTCTAATTCCAGCAATTATCTGTTTAACCATGTCATTTACTGGCAAGGCCATTAAATAATCCATTAACAGTTGATGTAATGGATCTTCTTTTTTGATGTTAGATTCTTCTAATAATTGATCTGCAAATTTCGTGCGGACATCTTTATTAGTCAAAGATTTTGCTAATAAATCTTCTAAATAAACGACATGAACTCCCTGTTTTTCCAAAGTATGGGCAAAATAATCATGTTCTTTTTGTGCAATTTTCAAATACGGAATATCATCAATTAACATCCGATTTAAAATATCCGGTGAAAGATTTTCTAATTCTTTTCCTGGCCGATGTAACATAACTGTTTTCAATTTGCCAATTTCGGAATAAACATGAATTAAGTCAGTCATTATACCGTCTCCTTGTATCCGCTTACAATAATTATGGATCAATTAGTTACAAGTTACAATCTTAAAGGCTTAAAGCATCAATTATTCTTTTCATTAATGGCGTAACCTTTTGATCTTTACGCCATGCTAATTGTAAATGTGTTATCCAGTTACTATGCTTAATCGGAATAAGATCACCAGGAGCATATGTAGAGGCAATGGATTCCGGAACAAGAGCCACTCCCATTTTTCGTTTAGCCCAGGTGATCGCTGTTCTGGAATCATCACATTTAACAGCATAAAACGGTTTAATTCCATGATGAGCAAAAGTTTGATTAAAAATCTCTTCAAATCGCCGGTAGATAATAAGAGGCTGCTCATTTAAATCTTTAATTCTTAATTCCGTTTTATCCTTAAATTTAGGATCAACAGTAACTGCCATCATTCTTTCTGTAGTTAAAGTTTTCGCCTTTAAACCGTTACGATTATAGGGAGTACGAACAATACCTAAATCGATTGTTTTCTTTTCCAATTTATCGATAATACCAAAAGTATTGTCCTCATAAATATCAAAGTTAATTTCAGGATAAAATTCAGTTAAGGCTTGAAAATTCTTCATAGGAATAAGACCAGTTGATGAAGAAGCCATTCCAATTGCAACTGTGCCTAATTCGCCAGAAATGGTCTTGTGGACCTGATTCTTAGCACTTTCAGATAGCGATAAGATTTCACTAGCATAGCTCTGTAAAATTTGTCCCGCATCCGTTAATTCGATACCATGAGCAGTCCGCTTGAATAATTGTGCTCCCAATTCTTTTTCCAATTGCTTTAATTGATAACTTAACGGTGGTTGCGCAATATAAAGTCTTTTAGCCGCAGACGTGATTTGTTTTTCTTCGGCTACTACTAAAAAGTAACGTAATTGTTTAATATTCATTGATCTATCCTTTTTATTTTGGTTACAGGTCTTATTAAAATTTTTTATATCTTATATTTTAATTTAGTATTTTCATCTCCACAACATATGTGCTACTTTATTAAGGTAGATTTGGAGGGAATAAAATGTCTGAAAAATTTCACGGCTTAACTCAAGCCGAAGCAGAAAAACGACTTAAAGAAGATGGTCTAAACGAAGTTCCTGAACCTGAATACAACTTCTTTAAGGAATTTTTATCAAAATTATGGAATCTCTCTGCTTGGATTCTTGAAGGTGCATTAATCCTTGAATGTATCCTCGGCAAGTGGATTCAATCATTATTTGTTTTATTCATGCTTCTTTTTGCAGCTTTTAACGGTGCATCAAAGAAGAAGCAATCACGACGGGTATTAAATACCATCTCACACGAATTAACGCCCAAAGTTGCTGTAGAGCGTGATGGTAAGTGGATTAAAATTGACTCTAAGCAATTGGTTAAAGGCGATTTAATTTCACTTCAACGTGGGGATGTTTTAGCTGCTGACGTAAAAATAGTTAGTGGCAACATTGCCTGTGACGAAAGTTCAATTACTGGTGAATCTAAAGCTGTTGAAAAGAATATCGATGATACGGCTTATGCTGGTACCACTGTAGTTGAGAGCGACGGCTTAGCAATCGTTATTGCAACTGGTAAGGATTCTAGAAGTGGTAAAACCATTAATTTGATTAACAACTCAGCTGCACCTGGTCACTTGCAACAACTTTTAACAAAGATTATCTACTACCTTTGCTTACTCGATGGTGTACTTACCTTAGTTATCATCATTGCTTCATTCTTTAAGGGCGGCAATTTCGATACCTTTATTAATATGTTGCCATTCTTGGCTATGATGTTTATTGCTTCAATTCCTGTTGCCATGCCATCAACTTTTGCATTATCCAACTCATTTGAAGCAACTCGCTTAAGTAAAGAAGGCGTCTTAACTGCCGATTTAACCGGTATTCAAGATGCGGCTAACTTAAACTTACTTTTGCTTGATAAGACCGGTACAATCACTGAAAATAAAACAGCCGTTGCTAGCTGGAGCGATTTAAGTGATTTACCTGATCAAGACGTTTTAGTTTTAGCTGGTAGTGCAACCGACAAACGTAATGCAGGTATTATTGATATTGCTATTGATGAATACTTAAAAGAAAATAGCATCCCTGTCATGGACGCTGATCACTTCACCCCATTTACTTCTGACACCGGTTATTCTATGGCAGAAGTTGATGGTCATAACGTTAAGTTAGGTTCATTTAAGCAACTTTCCTTAATCGATAAAAATGCTAATGAAGTGGTCGAAGGTATTAACTTTAAGGCTGGACGTTCAGTTGCTGTGTTGATAGATGATAAGCTTGCAGGAGTCTTTATCTTACAAGATAAGGTAAGAAAAGATTCCAAGGCTGCTTTGGCAGAACTTAAAAAGCGTGGCGTACGTCCAATTATGTTAACTGGTGATAACCAAAGAACGGCTGCAGCTGTCGCTGAACAAGTTGATTTAACTGGTAATGTTATCTCTATTCATGACTTCGATGAAAGCACTGATGTTGATGAATTAGCTGGTATCGCCGATGTTTTGCCTGAAGACAAACTTAAAATGGTTAAATTCTTCCAAGAAAAAGGCTATATCGTTGGTATGACTGGTGATGGTGTTAACGATTCTCCTGCTTTAAAGCAAGCTGAAGTTGGTATTGCTGTTTCTAACGCTGCCGATGTTGCTAAACGTTCAAGTAAGATGGTACTTCTGGATGACGGCTTAAGTTCTATTGTTAAGATTCTTGATGCGGGTCACCGTGTATACCAAAGAATGACTACTTGGTCACTTACTAAACTCGCTAGAACTGCCGAATTAACTATGCTTTTAACCTTTGGTTACCTCTTCTTCAACTATATTCCAATGGCATTAAACGCAATGGTTATTTATACAGTTATGAATAATATGGTAACTATGATGATCGGTACTGACCGGACTCATATTACTTACAAGCCTGAAAACTGGAATATGGCAAGATTAGCTAAAATTGCATTTTCACTTGCTGCAGGTTGGACAATTATCGGTTTCACATTTGTCAGCTACCTAAACTTACATGGCTGGAGTCATAATTCAATTTCTACCATGGTTTATGTTTACTTAGTTCTTAGTGCAATGCTAATTGTATTGATTACTAGAACTCGTAAATACTTCTGGCAAGATTATCCATCTAAATTAGTTGGTATCGTCCAAATTGCTGACGTCGCATTAACATTTATTTTAGCCTTGTGTGGCTTGGCAATGGCTCAAATTAGTTGGCAAAACTTATTAATTACGGTTGTAGTGGCATTGGTTGCTGCAGTCATTATTGATTTGATTTACCAACCTGTAATGAAAAATAGATAATTATAAAATATAAAAAAAGCACTCTGATTACTACATTGTAGTTTCAGAGTGCTTTTTATTTTGACTAATAATTAGAAACTGTAGTCAAGACGTTTAAAGCTTTAACATATTCGCCATCGGCAATTTTAATAAATGGCTTTTCATTAATTTCTTTATGACCTAAGTAATTAACCTTAGCGCCACGCTTCAAAAACTTGCCTGGAATTTTTTCGCCCTTCTCATCATAAATAAAGGAAGGCTTCTTAATTCTATTAACTACCTTTATAGTGGACTTCATATATGGCAAGAATGCTTCTTCTTTAACAAATCTATTCTTACGAATCTTTACATAAGTATCACCATTAATTATCTTTATAGCACGTACTTTGTAAAGTTTTCCCTTTCTCAGATGTCCAACTTTAACACCATGCTTATTATAAACAGTAGCATTTCTAGTTAGATTTAATCTTTTACCTTGTCTAACTGGATTGGTAATGGCTGCGTCAACACTTTGTGTAGTTGCTACGCCCAATCCAATAACTGCCAACATTATACCTGCAGCAGAAATAATTTGCTTTCTCATCATAATCCACCCCCGTAGTGTTTATACCATTTTTCACCTTTATTTTATCAAAAATAATTCAATTAGAAGCATTTTTTACTCAACTGTTTTATAACTATTTCTTTAATTCTGCTAAAATTATCTATAACACTACTTACAAGGGAGTAATTACTTATGATTTTAACTTGGGATATAATTCGTAGAACTATTGAAGTACTATGGATTATTAACATTGCATTCGCTGTTTGGACGGTTTTTAGAAGTCGTCGCAGTGTTGTTGCAACTTGGGCATGGATGCTGGTATTAACTGTTTTGCCAGGTATTGGCTTTATTCTCTATCTCTTCTTTGGACGTCAGCTTTCACATGATGAAATTTTTGCTATTCAAGAAGAACAGAAAAAGGTGCAAAGACATTATTTAGCTGAACAGCGCGATATGCTTAAAGAACATGATCTTTTGCCTGAAAAAGAACGACTTCCACGGGTAAGAATGCTTTCAGAATTAAATCTTAACAATGATGATGCAATTTTAACTTTTGACAATCAAGTTAAGGTTTTTACCTCTGGGCCAGAGCTTTTTGATCAAATGATCCTTGATATTAAAAATGCTAAAAAATCTATTAGTTTGGAATTTTATACTTTTTATTCTGATCAATTGGGCAAGCGAGTTTTAAAGGCTCTAGAAGCGGCTGCAGCTAATGGTGCTAAAGTACGGGTGATTTATGATACTTCTGGATCACGTGGCACTAAGCCTGCTTTTTTTGACCATCTGCGTGAATTAGGTGGTGAGGTTCAACCATTCATTTCTACTTCCAAAAAGCACTGGTTTACTACACCTCGACTTAATTATCATTTGCATAGAAAATTGGTCATTATTGATCACCACATTGGTTATATTGGCGGATTTAATATTGGAGATCAATATGTTAATAAATCACCCAAATTTGGTCATTGGCGCGATACTCACTTGCGCGTAATTGGACAATCACCTATTTTAATGGAAGTCCGTTTTGCAATGGATTGGAACACTTCAATCAGAAGAACTAATTTACCTAAATTTGAATTAAAAGAACTCAAATCATTTAGAGTTAACCGCAAGGACATTAATGATAGTAAGAATGTAGCAATGCAGATTGTTTCCTCAGGTCCCGACAACCAACACTATGGAATTAGGCGAGGCTACCAGGGAATCATTGCAGGAGCCAAAAAATATATCTATATTCAAACGCCTTATTTAATTCCTGAAGAATCAATTCTTGAAGCTTTAATTATTGCTGCTAATAGTGGAATTGATGTGCGAATTATGATCCCATGTATGCCTGATCACCCATTTGTTTACCGAGCTACGGAATATTATGCTAAATACTTAGTAGCTCACAATGTTAAAGTTTATAAATATAATGATGGCTTTATTCATGCTAAAACGATGGTGAGTGGCTCTAATATTTCTTCAGTTGGTTCTGCCAATCAAGACTTCCGGAGTTATACATTAAACTTCGAAGTAAATTCATTCAATTATAATCCTGCCCTAACTCAAGAATTAAAAGAAATTTTTGAAAAAGACTTAGATAAATGTACTCTTTTAACTAATGAATACTTCGCCAAACAGTCTTCATGGTTAAAATTCAAACAATACTTTTCAAGATTATTATCACCTATTTTTTAAAACGAAAAACCCTTTATCAGTATATCTGATAAGGGATTTTGTTTTCTAAATAATGCAGTTTTATTTCTTTACTTATTTTTTATAAGCTGTATAATGATATTAACTATTAAAAAGTAAGGAGGATAAAACTTGGCTAATAGAGTAAAACTAGGCGTTTTGAATTTAATGCATGATAAGTTAGATACTCAACAAAGATTTGCACATGTTTTACCAGACGCAGACCTGACTTTCTTTTACCCACGTATGCATTATCAAAATCGTCCTGTTCCACCCGAAGTTGCTAAAATTTCTCAACCATTAGATCTTAATCATATCCAAGATTTCGATGGCTTTATTATTACTGGTGCTCCGTTAGATCACCTGGATTTTGAGCAAGTCACCTATATCGAGGAAGTCCGATGTTTGCTTCAGTTATTAGATAAATACAAATTACAGCAATTATATTTTTGCTGGGGCGCAATGGTAGCTTTAGATTACTTTTACGATATTCAAAAAAGAATTTTGGCGGAAAAAATCTTTGGTACTTTTCCTCACTTAATAATCGAACCAAATTCCTTATTAAATGGTCTTAGCCAAGGATTTATTGCTCCACATGCTCGTTACGCTGAAATGGACAAAGCACAGACTATGCAAGATCCACGCTTAACTATTAATTCAGTAGACGACAACGGCCATCTATTTATGGTATCTTCTTTAACAAAATCAGAGCAAAATTTCGTTTTCTCTCACATTGAATATGATCGTGAAGGTTTAAAGAAGGAATATGAAAGAGAAATTGCCGCACATCCAGAGCGACATTACAAAAGGCCTGAAAATTATTCATTATCTGCTCCACTTTTTCAGTGGAAAGATACTCAAAAAATATTCTTTGATAATTGGTTAACCCAGGTCAAAAAAAGCAAATTAGTGTTAGATAAATAAGAGAGGTATACATTATGTCTACAATTTTTAATTCAGTTACAGAACTTATCGGAAACACCCCATTACTTAAGCTAAATCGTGTTGTCCCTGACGATGCGGCAGATGTTTACGTAAAGTTGGAATTTGAAAATCCAGCTGGTTCAATTAAAGATAGAATTGCTTTAGCCATGATTGAAAAAGCAGAACGAGATGGTATTTTAAAGCCAGGCGGTACAATCGTAGAACCAACTTCAGGCAATACTGGTATTGGTTTGGCTATGGTTGCCGCAGCTAAAGGTTATCATATTATCATTGTGATGCCGGAAACTATGAGCGTTGAGCGTCGTAAATTGATGAAGAGCTACGGTGCTGAACTCATTTTGACACCAGGTGCAGACGGTATGAAGGGCTCAATTGCCAAGGCTGAAGAACTCGTTAAAGAAAAAGGTTACTTCATGCCAATGCAATTTAATAATGCTGAAAACCCTAATATTCATGAATTAACTACAGGACCGGAAATTATTGCTGCAATGAACGGAATTGGTAAATCAATTGACGCATTTGTAGCTGGTGTTGGTACTGGTGGTACTTTATCAGGAATTGGACATGCTCTTAAACGTGAAAATTCAGCTACTAAGGTATTTGCATTAGAACCAACTGAATCTCCATTATTAAAAGATGGTAAGACTGGGAAACATGGTATTCAAGGAATTGCCGCTGGTTTCATCCCTAAGAATTTAGATAAGAATATTTACGACGATGTTGTCACTGTTTCTACTGATGAAGCAATGGCTACTGCTCGTGAAGTCGCTAAAAATGAAGGATTCTTACCTGGTATTTCAGCCGGTGCAAATATTCATGGTGCAATTGAAATTGCTAAAAAATTAGGTAAAGGACATACTGTCATTACCGTAGTTCCAGATGGCGGCGATCGTTACCTTTCAACTGCATTATTTAATGATTAAATCTTAATATTATGAAAAATACTCCTAAGGGAATTTCCCCTAGGAGTATTTTTTAATTTCTGTTGATTTTGCATCAATAATTAATGATGCATGATTATTTTATGCACCGTGATATTGAACAAGTGAGTAAATATCAACATCAGGCAACTTTTCTCTACCCTTTAAATCAGGTAATTCAATATAAAATGCGGCACCTACAAGCTTACCACCAAGATTTTCAATTAATTCCTTAGAAGCTCTTAAAGTACCTGCTGTGGCCATTAAATCGTCACAGATAACAACTCTTTGACCAGGCTTAATTGCATCCTTATGCATTTCAAGGCTATTTGAACCGTATTCCAAGTCATATGAAGCACGTTCAACTTCTCTTGGCAACTTGTGTGGCTTTCTTGCTGGGACAAAGCCTACGCCTAACTCAGTTGCAACAGGACAGCCTACAATAAAGCCACGTGCTTCAGGACCTACGATCACATCTGCCTTTCTACTCTTTGCATATTCTGCTAATTCATGAGTAGCAGCACGATATAAATCACCATCTTGCAAAATAGGTGTAATATCGCGAAAGACAATTCCCTTATTAGGAAAGTCCTTAACACTTGCAATATACTTACTAAAATCAATCGCCATAAGAAGAAAAACCTCCATAATTATCTGTGTTTGTATTCAAACACTTTTGACTTGTATATTTTACCAAAGATTTGTTATAAAAGCACTGAAATCTTGATATTTATCTACTTTTTTACAAAATTATTAACATATGTAATCAATTTTTGAGTAGGCATCGTCCTCAGTTGATTAATAAACTTAATTTGAGATTCCGTCGCCATTAAATATTTAGAAGCAGTCAAGGGTTGCTTTTTGGGATTAGATTCACCGACCAATTTTTGATCATCCAATTTAACAAAGCCTAATTCAAAGAATACTCGTAAAATAAACAACACACTATCATAATCCAAGCCTAAATAAGGTGCTACAGTTCGATAGTCGTCAGGCTTCAATGCAGGATGGGCATATATATACTTTAATACCTTGCCAAAATAACTTTTTGCAGGAATATGCTCTACAGGTAATTGATCCAATAAAAAGCGTAAATAGATTTGTTGATAATCTTTTTCTAAAGCAGTATTCAATTCTACTTGATTGCGTGGTACATCAAGTAAAGCAACTGTTTCACCAGATTGATCATAATCTTGGACCAAGCTAATCTTATCATCATCAATTTGAAGTCGATTTTTAACGATCGGAATATTCTTTTTATCAAACAGCAAATAGCGATCTGCAAAGCCCATGACAAATTTTTCCTGTCTTAAGTCGATCACTGACGTTGGAACCGCTAACTTTGGGGATGCGAATGCTATGCCTTCTATAATGCCTTGCAAAGATACCTGCTTACGATAGGTATTTAAAGACAAAGTAACGAAAATTTTAGCAATAAACGGCAATAGATTATTATTTAAATAGTCTTTATTAAAGCCCACAATTGCTAAACTACCGTCTTTTTTATTAGCCGTTAATTTAACGTGATTCTTATCTTTCCCTATTTTGAAAAAATTAGTAATAGTTGGATCCGAAATACTGAAAATTGGTTGCGGATCTTCAGTGCCAAATGGTCCAACTTGATTAATCTGAGCTAAAGTTTGAGGCGATAAACCATGCATAGGCAATTCCATATCATACTCTTTAGTCTCTAATCCACCTTCAACGTGAAAATCAGCCTCAAACTTTTCTCGCAGAGCACTTACTTTATCTTCTTCCATGGATAAACCACAAGCAAAATCATGACCACCAAATTTAGTCAGCAAACTCTCTTTTAAAGGATTAAGGGCATCAAAAAGATTGAAGCCAGTAAATGAACGACCTGAACCTTTAATCTCCCCTTCATCATTTTTAGTTAAAACGATAGTTGACTTATGTAATTTTTCCACTATTTTATTAGCGACCAGACCCAAAACGCCCTCATGAAAATCAGGATCATATAAGACCAAAGTATTTTGCTTCTGCCAACTATTTTCACGAATTAATTCCATACAGCGATCATAAACTTCAGTAGTTAGCTCTTTGCGCTTATTATTTAAATCTTCAATCTGATCAGCAATTTTCTGAGCCTCAAGATCATCATCACTAAGCAAAAGTTGTACCGCTAAATTTGCATTAGCTAAGCGCCCCACTGCATTAAGCCGAGGAGCAATATTAAAGCCAACATCTGTTTCATTAATCGTTCCTAGCGTTAATCCAGCATTTTTGATCAGAGCTCTTAAACCAGGTCGCTCGGTTTGATTAAGCACATCTAAACCGCGCTTCACAATAATGTGACCTTCACCCGTCACTTTAACCATATCACCAATGGTGCCAATCATTGCTAAATCTAGCAATTCTGGTACAGGATCCTGCATAAGTTCACGGCAAATTGTGTAAGCCACGCCTGCACCACAATAGTCATCGAAAGGATATTTTTGTCCAGGGTAATTACAATGAACTGTTGCATAGGCATCGGGTTTAGATTCTTGAAAAGTATGGTGATCGGTAACAATCGTATCAACGCCATTATTTTTAGCATATTCAACTTCTTCAATTCCAGTTACGCCGTTGTCTACAGTAATGATTAACTTAGTACCATCAGCCACGATATCCTTATAGCGATCAAGATTTGGGCCATATCCATCTTTAAAACGGTCTGGTATAAAGTAATGAACATCTGCACCTAAAATACTCAGCGTCTCAGTCATAATTGTAGTGGCCGTGATACCATCAGCATCATAATCACCATAAATGGTAATCTTTTCGCCATTATCAATTGCTTGATTAATTCGATCGACCGCTTTATCCATATCATGCATCAAAGTTGGATCGGCTAAGTTTTCTTCGGTTGCGTTAAACCAAAAATCTAATTTTTTATCTGTATTAATACCACGTAATGCAAAAAGCCGTGCTGAGATTGGGCTAAGTTGATATTTTTCTATTAAATCTGGCGCTAATTCTTCAGCTGTTCTTTGTTGCCACTTCATTACTTTCAAAACACCTTACATTTCATAAAAATTAAAAGGCACTCATAATTGAGTGTCTTTATTGAAAAATCTAATTCTTATTCTAACGCAAATTTTGTTTGCATAAAAGTTCGAAGATTTTACTTCATTTTGAAGACTCGAAGATTCTCTGCGTTAGCCTTTTCCGTTTTAATCAAATTACCACGAATAGCCCAACGATTTGCACCACCATCAGCACAAGTAATTAAGGTCACTATCTTTTTCTTAGTATTATTAACTAACCAAACGGCTGATGGATCAACAACTTTTTTCATATAAATTCGGTAAACATAAACCTTCTTTAAATTAGTAAGGTAAATCAATTCACCTTTCTTGACATCCTCTAGTGGTGAGAAAAGAATACCTTTAGCAGTCATATAGTGACCAGCTAATGGATAGTTACCTTCACCCATTTTTTGGTCAGCACGCATTGTACCGCCACCGGTGGACATAGCGTCGTCTGACATCCCTAGCATTATTGGTAAATGCATATTTACATCAGGAATAGCTAAAGCACCAATTGCACCTGAAGTCTTTTTTATCTGCGATCTCGTAGCTCGAGCCATATCCATCGACTTTACTTTACTAAAATCATACATTCCTTTTTTACGTTGATTTTTTTCAACTTCTTTTTTAGTCAAGCCGGTTAAAGTCGACTGCTGATTATGACTAATCATGTGATTGCTAATCTGCTTGTTAAAGATGAGAACAAGACCAACAATTAACAAAATGATCGCTAGAATTCTAATGACGATCGTGCTAATACTTGTTTTATGTTTATTTTTTGCCATAATTACTTACCTTTGATATCATCGTCGTTCATCTTAAGTACGGCCATAAAGGCGTCTTGTGGCACTTCTACCCTACCAACTGCCTTCATTCGTTTCTTACCACGCTTCTGTTTTTCCAAAAGCTTGGCACGACGGTCTGGGTCACCGGTATGGATCTTCCAAGTAACATCTTTACGATATGGCTTAATGGTTGCACGCGAAATAATCTTAGCACCAATCGCACCTTGAATATCAACTTCAAAGTTTTGACGTGGAATTAACTTCTTAAGCATAGAAGTCATTTGACGTGCACGGTCTTGTGCTTCAGATCTATGAGCAATGAAACTCAAAGCATCGATTGGCTCTTTATTAAGCAAGATATCAATCTTAACCAAATCAGTTGAACGATATCCGGTAATTTCATAGTCAAGAGAAGCATACCCCTTAGTTGAAGACTTCAAATCATCAAAGAAGTCAAAGATAATTTCAGCTAATGGCATATTGTAAATTACATTAACCCGATACTTATCAAGGTAGTCCATAGTAACAAATTCACCACGTTTGCGTTGGCACAATTCCATTACTGGGCCAACGAAATCATTCGGTACCATGATTTCTGCTTTAACATAAGGTTCTTGTACTTCTTGATATTCACCAGCATCTGGTAAATCAGATGGATTATCAATTACCTTAGTAGATCCATCATTCATAATTGCGTGGTAGTCAACACTTGGAGCAGTCATGATTAACCCTAGATCAAATTCTTGCTCAAGTCGTTCTTGCACAACATCCATATGAAGCAAACCTAAGAAACCACAACGGAATCCAAAACCTAAGGCAGTTGAAGTTTCAGGTTCAAATTCCAAAGCAGCATCATTTAACTGCAACTTTTGCAAAGCTTCCTTTAAATCATCGTAATCTCGGTTGTCAACTGGATACATACCGGAATAAACCATCGGTGGAATCTGACGATAACCTTCTAATGGTTCCTCAGTTTGATTAGTTGCATCAGTAATGGTATCACCAACACGAGTTTCACGAACTGATTTAATATTGGCAGTGATATAACCTACATCCCCGGCAATTAAAAGATCTTTCTTAACTGGATGAGGACTTGAAACACCTACTTCGGTTACTTCATATTCCTTTCCGGTGTTCATAATCTTAATTTTATCGCCAGGCTTAACTACACCGTCTTCAATTTTGACAGACATAACAACACCGCGATAATCATCGTACTTGGAGTCAAAAATCAAGGCTTTAAGTGGTGCTGTAATATCACCAGATGGAGCAGGAATATCCTTTACTACCTTTTCCAGCATATCTTCGATGCCTTGGCCTGTTTTACCTGAAACTTCGGCAGCTTCTGAAGCATCCAAGCCTAACATTTCTTCTATTTCTTCCTTAGTTTTAGGAATATCTGCTGAAGGTAAGTCAATCTTATTAATGACAGGCAAAATTTCCAAGTCATCATCAATAGCCAAATAAGTATTGGCTAAAGTCTGCGCTTGCACACCTTGAGAAGCATCAACAACCATTAAAGCACCTTCACAGGCTGCAAGTGATCTTGAGACTTCGTAAGAGAAGTCTACGTGCCCAGGTGTATCAATTAAGTGGAAAATATAATCTTCTCCATCCTTAGCATGATATTTAACTTCAACGGAGTTCATCTTAATAGTAATACCACGTTGACGTTCAAGTGGCATGTCATCAAGCATTTGATTTTTAAGTTGGCGCTGACTTACTGTATCAGTTAATTCTAGAATTCTATCAGCGATCGTAGATTTACCATGGTCAATATGGGCAACTATGGCAAAATTACGAATATGCTTTTGATAATCTTTTAATTTTTCTAAATCCATAAATTTATTCACCCTTTACTATCCTTAATATTATAGCAAAGGTCCTTAATCTTATAAAACGAATAGATATACAAAAATGACATTGCCTGATGCAATGTCATTTTTCTTAATCTTCACCACTTAATTTGTCTTTAAGTCGTTCAAAAAATCCTTTTTCTTTTGGTGTAATATCTCCGCCACCATCATGAACAAAGTCAGTCAAATCTTGCTTTTGCTTTTCATTGATATGCTTTGGAATCACGATATTAATTGTAATAATTTGATCACCATTACCATTTCCGCGAAGATATGGTACACCCTGTCCGCGAAGAGTAAACTTCTTATTTGGTTGAGTACCAGCTGGAATAGTTAATTTTTGATCACCATGGACAGTTTTAACAGTAATTTCATCACCTAATGTAGCTTGAGCAAATGAAATTGGAACATCAGTATAAATGTTTTGACCACGACGTTGGAAAATCTTAGATGGTTTAATACGGTAATTAATATACAAATCACCGTAAGGTCCGCCGTTTATACCAGCCTCACCTTGGCCTTGATAGCGAAGTTGTTGGCCATTATCAATACCTGCTGGAATATCAACTTCAATAGTATTCTTTCCTTGAACAGTACCTTTACCACCACAAGTCTTACATGGGTGTTCAATGATTACACCGCGACCATGACATTTATCACAGATGGTTTGACGACGAATCATCCCTAACATAGATTGCTGAGTAACAGTCATATAACCTGTACCGTGACATTTATCACAGGTAATTGGGTGAGTGCCTTTTTCACAACCATTGCCGCCACAAGTACCACAGGTTTCACTACGAGTATAGCTAACTTGCGTCTTCTTGCCTTTAATCGCATCCATAAAGTCAATAGTCAAAGTATAGTCTAAATCTTGACCACGTTGTGGAGCAGTCGGATCTACTCTTTGTTGTCTTCCTTGACCAAAGATATCACCAAAAATGTCGCCAAAATCACCAAATCCAGAAGTATCAAATCCAGCACCGCCAAAGCCTTGGCCAGCGCCACCAAAACCACCTTGGCCATTTACACCAGCGGAGCCAAATTGATCATATTGTGCACGCTTTTGCTTATCATGCAAAACTTCATAAGCTTCGTTAACTTGTTTATATTTTTCTTCAGCACCAGGTTCATGGTTCAAATCTGGGTGATATTTTTTAGCTAACTTTCTATATGCTTTACTAATTTCTTGGTCACTGGCGTTACGATCTACGCCAAGCACTTTATAATAATCTTCTTGTGCCATTAATTGAACTCCTTATATTTTCAAAAGAAAAGAACTACTCAATGGGTAGTTCTTTTCTCCTTTTGTTTAATTATAAACCCATTACTTGTTTGGATCTACCTTATGGAATTCACCATCTTGGGCACCACCATTGTTACCACCTTGTGGGCCATTTTGTGGACCTTGAGGACCGGCTTGTGGGCCAGCTTGACCTGCAGCGCCTTGTGCTCCACCGTTTTGTTGGTAAAGCTTAACTGCTAAATCTTGTGCAGCCTTTGATAAAGCATCCTTCTTTTCCTTCATTTTGTCCAAGTTGTTGTCCTTTTGAGCCTTCTTCAAAGCTTCAAGAGCATCTTCAACTGGCTTACGGTCACTATCAGAAAGCTTATCCTTAGTGTCCTTCAAAGTCTTATCAGTAGTAAAGATTAATTGATCAACTTCATTTCTAAGATCAACTTCTTCTTTACGCTTCTTGTCTTCTTCAGCATGTTCTTCAGCGTCTTTTTGCATACGCTTGATTTCTTCATCTGACAAACCGGATGAACTCTTAATAGTAATCTTTTGTTCCTTACCAGTACCCATATCCTTAGCAGATACATTTACGATACCGTTCTTATCGATATCGAAGGTAACTTGAATTTGTGGAACACCACGTGGTGCTGGTGGAATATCAGTTAATTCAAAGCGACCAAGGGTCTTATCATCTGCAGCCATTGGACGTTCACCTTGCAATACGTGGACATCTACTGCTGGTTGGTTATCTGCAGCAGTTGAGAAGATTTGACTCTTTGAAGTTGGGATAGTAGTGTTTCTGTCAATTAACTTAGTGAAGACACCACCCATGGTTTCAATACCAAGTGACAATGGAGTAACATCAAGCAAAACGATGTCCTTAACGTCACCTGAAATAACACCACCTTGGATAGCTGCACCTAAGGCAACAGCTTCGTCAGGGTTGATTGAGTGGTCGGGTTCTTTCCCAGCCCATTCCTTAACAGCCTTTTGAACTGCAGGAATACGGGTTGAACCACCGTTTAAGATAACCTTATCGATATCGTTTACAGTTAAACCAGCATCCTTTAATGCATTGTCAAATGGTACCTTAGTCTTTTCAACTAAGTCACTAGTCAATTCATCAAACTTAGCACGGGTAAGGTCAGCTTCAAGGTGTAATGGACCAGCTTCACCAGCAGAAATGAATGGAAGTGAAATGTGAGTTGAAGATACACCTGACAAGTCTTTCTTAGCCTTTTCAGCAGCATCCTTCAAACGTTGCATAGCCATCTTGTCCTTAGACAAGTCAACGCCATTTTCATCCTTAAAGTTCTTGATCAACCAATCCATGATACGGTTATCAAAGTCATCACCACCAAGGTGAGTATCACCGTTAGTTGATAATACTTGGAAGACACCGTCACCTAATTGAAGAACGGAAACATCGAAAGTACCACCACCAAGGTCGTAAACTAAGACCTTTTCATCTTGGTCTTTGTTTAAACCGAAGGCTAATGCTGAAGCAGTAGGTTCGTTGATAATTCTTTGTACATTCAACCCAGCGATCTTACCAGCATCCTTAGTAGCTTGACGTTGTGCATCGTTAAAGTAAGCAGGAACAGTGATAACTGCATCAGTTACCTTTTCACCTAAGTAATCTTCTGAGAACTTCTTGATGTATTGTAAAATAAATGCAGAAATTTCTTGTGGTGTGTATTCCTTGTCACCAACCTTAACCTTGTAATCTGCTTCACCCATGTGACGCTTAATTGAAACAATAGTGTTAGGGTTAGTAATAGCTTGACGCTTAGCTACTTCACCAACTTGAATTTCACCATCTTTAAAAGCTACTACAGATGGAGTAGTACGGTTACCTTCTGGGTTAGTAATAATCTTTGGTTCTTTACCTTCAAGAACTGCAACTGCTGAGTTAGTAGTTCCGAGGTCAATACCAATAACTTTTGACATGTATAAACTTCCTCTCCTATTGAGCAACTACAACCATTGCTGGTCTTAGTGTCCGATCTTTATATTGATATCCTTTTTGTAAAACCTGAACAACGTGATCTTTTTGATCATCATTTTCGGCTGCTACAGTTTGAACAGCTTGATGCAATGTCGGATCAAATTTTACGTCTTCAGCTTCAATCTCAACGATGCCATGTTCTTTCAATGCTTTAGTTAATGAATCAAGCGTCATCTTAACGCCCTTCTTCAGTTGCTTGGAAACATCATCATCGGCTTCTACGCTTAAAGCTCTCTCCAAATTGTCTACAGCAGGCAAAATATCTTTAGCTAAGCTTTGAGATTCATACTTAATAAGTTGAGCTCTTTCTTTTGAATAGCGATTTTGCATATTTTGAATTTCTGCTTCGCTACGAAGATACTTATCTTCAAGCTCCTTATTCTTATCTTTTAAATCAGCCAATTCTTTAGCTAATTTTTCATCATGTTTATCATTTTTTGCTTCCTTACCTTCAGTTGCCTTTTTCTTAACATCCTTAGGTGTTGAAGCATTTTCTTTTTCATCTAAATTCTTTTCACTAGGAAACTCTTCTTTACTCACGGCTAACCTCCTCTATTATTGAAATTTACCGTAATAATCAAGTAACTTCTTGGCTAATTCATTTCTGAAGTATTCTAGAAGCCCTATCATTTGAGAATACGGCATATTTGTTGGCCCAAGTAAAGCTATTGTTCCTTTACCATGGGAGCCGACACTATATTCAGCTGTCAGCAAACTATAATTTTTTAATAAATCATTCGGCAATTCAGATCCTAACTTTACCTTAACTGGGTATTTTTCAGTCTTAGGATCAGCCTTAATATTCATCAAATTAGAAAACAAATTATCTCGATCAATTAATTCATAGAGTGAACGTATATCATTTACATTATTCTCAGTTGTATTGTTCAATAGATTAATTTGCCCATCAACATACATCTGCTCACTAGCCGCATCTTTTAACACGTCTTCAACTAAGCTAAATAATTCGTTAGCATGATCACTACCTAATTCGTTTTTAGCAAGTTCACTTAGCAATGAAACATTAATTTCCTTTAAACTCTTGCCAACTAATTGGTCATTAATCATTCGAACCGCTTTTTCAATTTCTTCACCATGAATATTATGTGGTAAAGCATAAACTTGATTTTGGACATTGCCATCACTCGTCACTAGAATTGCCATCACTTGTCTAGAAGACAGGGGAACAATCCTAAAACCTGTAATTTTAACATCCCTACTCTCAGGTCCTTCAGCAAAAGCAGTGTAATTAGTTAAATCAGATAAAATGCGTGCTGCTTCTTGTACGATTTCATTCACCTGATGAAAAGGTCGATCTAATTGTGTCCCAATCGTGTTATAAACAGACTCTGGCAACTGAAGCGGTTCAACTAAATTATCAAGATAATAACGATATCCATCACTTGACGGAATTCTTCCGCTAGAAGAGTGTGTCTTCTCAATTAAACCTTGATCTTCTAGGACCGCCATTTCATTTCGAATAGTAGCGCTTGATACTTTAATTGGTAACTGCTTCATCACCGTCTTAGAGCCAACAGGCTCATGCGTTTGTGTGAAGTCTGTAATAATTGTTTTTAAAATAAGCTCTTGACGCTCGGTCAACATAATAATCGCCCTCACTTTTAGCACTCGTAATTCTCAGGTGCTAACAATTAATATGATACTATAAATTAGCAGAAAAACAAGAGGAGTGCTAAAATTTCTTCAAATTATTTTAAAAAATAAAAACTCGCCGATTGTAAAATCAAATTGAACACTTTAGAAAAATAAAAAGTCCATCTGGA
>CAKNLX010000002.1 GCA_930989465.1 uncultured Lactobacillus sp.
CAATTATTAAATTATAGTTGACTTCTATCAACACGATTTGACAGAGAGCCTTTTAAAGTCAAATATTCAAATTATTTTTATTCTTCAGGATCTGCATCTGAGTGGAACGTCATACTAAAACCGGCTTGAAATTCTTTATTAGGTTCCAAATGATTCATGCCATATTTATGTTCTAATTGACCATCTGCATCATCTCTGTCAGCAATTCCCCACCATGGCTCAATACATACATAATCCGCTGTCTTAGGATATTGTGACCAAATACCAACAAATGGTGCATTTCTGGTCCAAACATTAATATGGAATTTACTCTTGTCAGTTCTAAGTGATACTTTATTATCGTGTCCATGTAATTCATAAATTAAAGCATCATTCTTAAATAATTCATCACTCAAGGAAATAAAACTATCAGTTGAAGCTAATGAGCGGTTATTCCAATCAAGGAATGCGTTCTTTAAAGGAATTTTCACACGAGCTACAGATGGATGCATATCGAAGAAGTAATCTTCCTTCTTTTCATCATCTTTTATTGGCAAGTTAAATCCTGGATGTCCGCCAACACCAAAGATCATAGTGTCATCAGATTTATTTAAAACGCTAAAGTTTTCTTCAAGTAAATTATTCATCAAATTATAATTTACTCTAAATTCAAATTTGAAAGGATAAACCTTATGGGTTTCTTCGTTATCTTTTAACAAGAATGTGATACTTTCTTGAGTATGATTTTCAACCTCAAACTTAGAATCTCTTGCAAAACCATGTTGTCCTAAATGGTAAGTCTTACCCTTATAAGTATATTCGTCATTCTTAAGTCTACCTACAATTGGGAAAAGAACCGGTGCATGTCTTTCCCAAACTTTAGGATCAGCTTGCCACATAAATTCTTCACCAGTATGAACACTTTTAACACTTTGAATCTCAGCACCTTGATCTGAGATTACAACTTTAATCATATTATTTTCAATAGTATAATCCATAACTTAATTTGTCCTTACTTAGCTTATTTAATAATATCAAAAATATAATGTAATCGCTTTGATTACTTATATTTTAACATTAATCATTAAACAAAACAGATGCTTTTAACAAAAAACAGCTGGATAATCCAGCTGTTACTTAATTTATAAATTATAAAATGAACTTAGTTAAGTCCTTGTTCATGATAATGTCATGTAATTTTTCTTCAACGTATGCTTCAGTAATGGTAATTTCGCCCATTTCCATATCAGGACCTTCATAGAGAACATCTTCAAGTAATTTTTCAAGAATAGTAGAAAGACGTCTGGCACCAATATTGTCTGTCCCTTGATTAACATCAAAGGCAATTTGAGCAATCTTATCAACTGCTTCTTGAGTAAAGATTAACTTAATACCATCAGCCTTCATTAAAGCAATATATTGCTTAAGCAATGAATTTTGTGGATCCTTTAAAATCTTGACAAAGTCATCCTTAGTCAATGCATTAAGTTCTACTCTAATTGGAAAACGACCTTGCAATTCCGGAATCAAATCACTTGGCTTACTTTCTGCAAAGGCACCAGCAGCAATAAATAAAATATGATCAGTTGAAACAGGACCATACTTAGTATTTACGGTTGAACCTTCAACGATTGGCAAAATATCTCTTTGTACACCTTCACGAGAAACTTCACCAGAATTACGCTTGTTACCAGCAATAATTTTGTCAATTTCATCGATAAAGATAATACCATTATTTTGGCTTCTCTCAATAGCGCGTTGATAAATAGTATCATAATCTACCATCTTGCGTGATTCTTCTTGAATCAAGACTTCACGTGCGTCACGAACAGATAAAGTACGCTTAACCTTCTTCTTTGGCATAATGTCATTAAGCATGGAGCCCATGTCCATTCCCATTTGTCCCATCATGTCACTCATTGGGTTAGCTTTAGGAGCTTGTTCAACTTCAATGGTTACTTCACGATCTTCAAGCAAACCTTTATTTAGCTTTTCAGCAACATCCATCCGCTGATTTCTAACTTCATCAGTTACTTCTTCTTGATCGCCATTTTGATTATTTGGATTTGCACCGCCCATTAGCATAGACATCATGTCTTGCATTTGTTGCATTTGGTTTCCACGCTTTTCACGCTTAACACCAGGAGCAAGCAAACGAACCAATTGCTTGTTAGCTTCTTTAGTAGCTTGAGGCTTTACACGCGCAAATTGATCCTTTTCTTCCATACGTACGGCTTCGCCTACTAAATCACGGACCATTGATTCAACATCACGACCAACGTAACCTACTTCAGTAAATTTAGTAGCTTCTACCTTAACAAATGGTGCTTCTACAATTGAAGCTAAACGACGAGCAATTTCAGTTTTACCAACACCTGTAGGACCTGCCATTAGCAAGTTTTTAGGTGTAATTTCATGTTGCATTTGCTTAGACAATTGCATTCTACGATAACGGTTATAAAGAGCAATTGCAACTGACTTTTTAGCTTCATCTTGACCGATAATATATTCGTTTAAGATCTTAACTATTTCTTTTGGTGTTTTAATAGCCATACTTTACTCCTTAAATTTCATCGGTAACAATATGATCATCAGTAAAGACATCGATTCCTGAGGCAATTTTTACAGCTTCATGAGCGATTTCATCAGCTTGCATATCATTTGCATGACGTGTCATTGCAATAGCTGCTGCTTGTGCAAAGTTACCTCCTGAACCAATTGCCACAACGTTTTCATCTGGTTCAAGAACTTCACCATTACCTGAAATTAGTAACAAATCTTTATCATTAAATGCGATTAACATTGCGTTTAATTTTTGCAAAGTTGGATCCTTACGCCATGCTTGAGCCATTTCTACGGCTGCACGACGAAGATCACCACTATATGCTTCAAGCTTGCCTTCAAGCATATCTTGCAAGCTAACAGCGTCAGCAACACCACCGGCAAAACCAATAATTACACGATCATGGTAAATACGACGAATCTTACGTGCAGTTGCCTTAGCGATTACCTTTTCACCTAAAGTAACTTGTCCATCACCTGCAATTGCAGTTTTTCCATTAAATCTTACTGAACAAATTGTTGTCATATTAAACCTCAACTTTCTTTATTACGAGGGAAGTATTTTTCATAATCTGATTTTAAATGCGCCATTGTAACATGCGTATAAATCTGGGTAGCAGATAAACTACTGTGTCCTAATAGTTCTTGGACGCTGCGTAAATCCGCCCCATTATTAAGCATAGCGGTTGCAAAAGTATGACGCAACTCATGAGGGTGAACTTTTCCACTTATTCCAGCCTGATTAAAAGTTTTTTGCATCACATATTCAATTCCGCGTTTGCTCAAAGGCTTGCCTAAATTACTTAAAAAAACATGCTGTTCAGCATCATTTTTTAATAAATTAGGTCGTGCATCTTCAAGATACTTAACTAGCGATTTTTTTGTATGATCATCAAAAGCAACGTAACGATCTTTATTTCCTTTACCATGGACCAAAATCGTTTGTAAATTAAGATCTATTTGATGCAAGGTTAAATTGCTAACTTCACTTACACGCATCCCCGTAGCGTAAAACAGTTCAAATAATGCCAAATTACGCACTGTCAAAGGCTGATTACCTTTCAGTGAGTCAAATACCTGCTTCAGCTCGTTCTCGTAAAAAAATTCTGGTAATTTTTTCTCCCCACGTCTTAGGGCAATTCCCTGTGTGGGATCAATCTGGATAAATTTTCTTCGCGTTAAAAAGCGGAAAAATGAATGTAAACTCGACATTTGTCGCGCTTGACTGCTACGTGCTAATTTACGATCAGCTAAATTTTGTAAATAAATCTGAATATCACGTTCTTGCACATTCTTCCAGCCATCAAAGCCACCATTATTTTGCCAAAATTTTTTAGCTTCTAACAAGTCGGTTTGATAAGAAGAAATAGTTAAATCGCTATAATGTCGCTCATTTTGCAAATAAGAAATAAAATGAGTTAATTCATCTTGTTTTTCTGACATTAATCTAAAACTTCCGCTTTAAATTTATCTATGCTTTCGATACCACGTTCACTAATTTTTTCGTGACGTTCACGCTTTTTACGGATCTTCTTACCTTCCCAGGCAGGTAAAAGCGCAAAACTAGCATTCATTGGTTGAAAATGCTTGGCACTAGTAGTAGTAACATAATTTGCCATTGACCCTAATGCAGTGTCTTTAGGAAAGGCAATTGGCTCCTCACCTAAAGCTTCACGTGCAGCGTTAATTCCGGCTACTAAGCCACTTCCTGCACTTTCAACGTAGCCTTCAACACCTGTCATCTGTCCTGCAAAGAACAATCCAGGACGCTTCTTAGCTTCGTAACTAGCAGTCAACACGTCTGGAGAAGCCATATAAGTATTTCTATGCATCTTGCCGTAACGAACAAAACGAGCATTTTCAAGTCCAGGAATCATAGAAAAGACCCTCTTTTGTTCACCATACTTCAAGTGAGTTTGGAAACCAACGATGTTATACATTGAAGCAGCAGCATTATCTTGACGAAGTTGGACTACTGCATATGGTGTTTCACCGGTATGAGGATCTTCCAGACCTACTGGTTTAAGCGGTCCGAACAACATCGTCTTAGCACCTCGAGCGGCCATAACTTCAATTGGCATACAACCTTCAAAAACATCATTCTTTTCAAAACCATGTAATTGAGCAGTTTCTGCTTTAATTAATTCACGAGTGAAGTTTTCATATTGTTCCTTGTTCATTGGACAATTTAAGTAAGCAGCTTCTCCGCGGTCGTAGCGTGATTTTTTATAAACAATATTCATATCAATTGAATCCGCAGCTACAATTGGAGCAGCGGCATCAAAGAAATGCAGACTATCTGTACCAGAAAACTTCTGAATTTGCTCAGCCAATGCGTCACTGGTTAAAGGACCAGTGGCAATAATAGTGATGCCTTCTGCCGGAATTTCAGTAATTTCTTCCTCATGAACTGTGACATTATCTAAGCCACGCAAAGTATCAGTTACGTATTTACTAAAACTGTCACGATCCACTGCTAATGCTCCACCAGCAGGAACTTGGGTCTTATCAGCTGCTTTCATAATCAATGAATCAAGATGACGCATTTCTTCTTTTAAAAGTCCTACTGCATTAGACAACTGATTAGAACGCATGGAGTTTGTGCAGACTAATTCCGCAAATTCGCCAGTTTCATGTGCAGGCGTCTCTTTTTGAGGACGCATTTCGTACAGGTCAACGTGAATTCCACGCTTAGCTAATTGCCAGGTTGCTTCACTTCCAGCAAGACCTGCTCCGATTACAGTTACATTTTTGGGCATTAAATCACCTTATTCTTAATCTTATTTATCTTCATTTTCTTGTGGTTCCTCACGGTAATCACCATTTGGACACAAGATAACTGGTCCCTTCTTCGAATGCTTTTCTACTAAGAAATGACCATCGTTAGGGCAGTTCCTGCCAATTGGTTTGTCCCATGATACAAAATCACATTCTGGATAACGTGAACAGCCATAGAATTTGCGATTTCTACGTGATTTCTTTTCTACCACTTCACCTTTACCACACTTAGGACAAACCACACCAATCTTCTTCACAATTGGTTTAGTATTACGACAATCTGGGAAACGTGAACATGCATAGAACTTGCCATAACGTCCCATCTTAATTACCATCGGTGCACCACAGATATCGCAGTTAAATCCAGCTGGTTCGTCTTTAATTTGTACCTTTTGAATTTCGCTATCTGCTTTGTTCAATTCCTTCTTAAATGGTTGGTAATATTCGTCAACTACACTTACCCATTGCTTTTTACCATCTTCGACTTCATCTAATTCATTCTCAAGATGAGCAGTATAGTCTACATTAGCAATGTCTGGGAAAAATTCTTCAACTAATGTATCAACAATTTCACCTAATTCAGTTGGAACAATTGAACGACCATCTAACTTGACGTAATAGCGACGTTGAATGGTATCAATTGTAGGTGCATAAGTTGATGGACGTCCAACACCATTTTCTTCTAGAGCGTGAACCAAGCTAGCTTCAGTATAACGAGCAGGGGGTAAAGTAAAGTGCTGCTTGTTATCTGACTTGGTCATTTTAACTTGATCGCCTTCTTGCAAGTCTGGCAATTCAACATTCTTTTCTTGCTGATTATCATAAACTTTAGTAAAACCAGCAAATTTCATTTTTGAACCAGTAGTTCTAAAAATTACGCCATTTTGCACAATATCTGCTCTAACAGTGTCATAAACAGCAGGAGTCATTTCACTAGCTAAGAAACGTGACCAGATTAGTTTATACAAACGGTATTGCTCTTTAGTTAAAACATCCTTTAATGATTCAGGAGTTCTATATACGCTAGTTGGACGAATTGCTTCGTGGGCATCTTGAGCATCTTCCTGATTCTTAAAATGTCTTTGACTCTTAGCAGCAAATTCTGCTCCATAATTTTCATGCAAGAACTTTGAAGCTTCTTGTTGAGCAACTGGAGAAGTTCGTTTAGAGTCAGTTCTCATATAGGTGATTAAACCAACAGTGCCCTGCTTGCCTAGACTAATTCCTTCATATAATTGCTGTGCAATGCTCATAGTTCTACGAGTTCTATAGCCTAAGCGTTTATTAGCTTCTTGTTGCATAGTTGAAGTAGTAAATGGTGCAGCAGGCTGTCTGCGACGTTGACGAGAAACAACTTTTTCAACAATAAAGTCTTTCTTCTTATCAATCTTTGCTAAAACTTCTTTAACTGCATCAATATTTGGCAATTCTGTCTTCTTGCCATCAACACCATAAAAAGCAGACTTAAACTTTTCTTTGTCTTTTGCAAACTCGGCATCAATTGTCCAGTATTCCTTAGGCTTGAAGTTCTTAATCTCTTTTTCACGATCAATAACTAGCTTCAAAGCAACAGATTGAACACGACCAGCACTCAAACCTTTTTTCACTTTAGCCCATAAAATTGGGGAAAGTGAGTAACCTACGATTCGGTCAAGAACACGACGAGCTTGTTGAGCATCAACAGTATCCATATCGATTGTTCGTGGATGCTTAAAACTTTCTTTAACCGCATCTTTGGTAACTTCGTTAAAAGTTACTCGGTTTTTGGCATTCTCATCTAAATTAAGAGCATGCGCAACGTGCCAAGCAATAGCTTCCCCTTCACGATCGGGGTCGGATGCCAAGTAGACTTCTTTAGCTTTTTTAGCTTCGCTTTTAAGTTCTTTAATTGTGTCACCTTTGCCACGAATGGAAATATACTTTGGCTTATAGTTATCTTCAAAGTCAATCCCCATTTGAGACTTAGGTAAATCACGAATATGGCCTTTTGAGGCAATAACGTGATAATTTCTACCCAAATATTTTTCAATAGTTTTAGCCTTTGCAGGAGATTCCACAATGACTAAAGTTTTTTTACGTTTTTTAGTTTTTGATTTACTTTTTGCTTTAGTAGGCATTAAATGCCTCCTTATTTAAATATTTTTTTTACTTTATACAGTCCAAAGATAAATAATACTTTGTTAATTGTCAAATCTTTTCGTTTTTGAATTTAAAATCAACAATTGGTGTAGCGCCCGCTTCAATCAACTGATTAGGACCTGCCGACAACTTACTAGTAATTGGACCAGGGACTGCATAAATATCTCTATTTTCTTGTAATCCTAAGCTCGCAGTAATTAGTGAACCAGACTTTTCTTTGGCCTCTGTAACAATGATACTTTCACTCAAACCAGCAAGAATCCTGTTACGCTCGGGAAATCTATAGGGCCTCGGCGGCGTATCTGGCAGGTATTCACTAATAATTAAACCATTATTTTTTATTTGCTCTTGCAAGGAATAATTTTCTGTAGGATAAGAATGGTTCAAGCCATTGCCAACTACGGCAATAGTACGACCTTCATTTTTTAAAGTGGCTTCATGTGCCAAGGCATCTACTCCCCTAGCTAAACCACTAGCAATTACTTTATTTTGATCAAGCAAATTTGGAACTAATCGATTAATTACATCCCTACTGTAGCGTGTCGGATAACGCGAACCAACAATCGTTACGATATCCTTCTTTAATAAAGACAAATTTCCCTGTGCAAATAAAATTAAAGGCGGACGATAAATCTGCCGGAGTTTTTCAGGATACTCTTCATCAAAGAAACTAATTACAATACATTGCCGCTCAATTTGGCTAGTCAGTTTGGCTAATTTATCATCATTAAAAGCCAATTGACATGCATTTATCAATTTTTCTGATAAATCCATCTCGTTTAAATCATCAATTTCAATTTCTAATCCCGGCTTCATTTGATTGGTAATCGTTAATAATTTTACGTAGCCGACACCCTTTTGCAATTTTAGTCTTAATAAAAATTCTTTCTTTTTCATAAAAAGCCTCCACTATTTATTACGCAAAAAAAGAGGCTTTTTTCTTTTAAAATCGAATTTTATTTAAAAAAATCACTTACAGGAGCAAAAGTCTTACGGTGAATCGGAGTTGGACCATATTTCTTTAACGCTTCAACATGTTCCTTAGTGCCATAACCCGCATTTCTAGGAAAACCATATTGTGGATAAATTTTATCATAATCATCCATCAATTTATCCCGAAATACCTTAGCAACAATAGACGCAGCTGCAATAGAATTGGATTTAGCATCCCCCTTGATCAACTCAATTTGGGGTATATCTATTGGTACATTCATAGCATCAACCAAGAGTGCATCAGGTTTTACATCAAGAGCTTTTACTGCTTGAGCCATCGCCTGACGGTCTGCTTCATAGATATTAATCTGATCAATTACAGCGGCACTTTTGACGCCAATTCCGACGCTGACAGCTTCTGACAAAATCTTAGGATAAAGTTGCAGTCTTTTTTCAGGGCTTAATTTTTTAGAATCATTCACTTCTAATAAATCAAAATTATGATCAATAATCACAGCAGCTGTGACTACTGGCCCAGCCAAAGGTCCACGACCAACTTCATCAACGCCAGCGACTAATTCTCCTTTTTGCCAAAATTGTTTTTCATATGAAAAGCGTTCTAAAAAAGCTTCTTTCTTTGCTAATAACTTAGCTTGCTTTTTTCGATAACTAACTATTAATTTCTGTACGCCCACCCGAGGATCTTTTTCTAATTCCGCTAATTGAGCCTCAGTTACATCATTTGATGATAATAATTCTTTTACTTCTTTAATCGTCATTGCTTGGCCTATCTAACGTAATTCTTCCAATTGCGCCCTTACGTAATCGCTGCAACATAAATAGTGAAAATCTATCATAATCATCACGCATACCATATTTTTCAGTCATTGCTAAAAGAATATCCGGATCTGACAAATTCTCAATATCTGCACTATTTAACTTAGAAAACTTAGTCAAATCTTTCAAATAGTGCTGGCGTAAATTCTCAAGTACATATAAAGCCACATCATCAGCATGAAATACGCTATCCTTAATTGCACCAAAGGCAGCCAACTTATAACCAACTTCTTGGTCTGAAAACTTAGGCCATAAGATACCCGGTGTATCCAAAACTTGAATATTACTACTGGTCTTTAGCCATCTTTGGCCTTTCGTAACGCCTGGCTTATTACCTACTTCAGCCACATTGCGTCCTACTAAGCGATTAATGATGGTCGATTTGCCGCAGTTAGGAATACCTGCAAGAGCTATTCTAATCGTAGGATTTGAGGCACCTCTAGCTTCCAGTTTTTTAGTCTTTTCTGCAGCAGCTTTTTTAACCATTGAGATTAACTTTTGCATATTGGTATTATGCAGTGAATCAATAGCCAAGACATATTTACCTGGTCCACTTAATTTAGTGGCCCACTTTTTAGTTAAAGCAGGATCAGCTAAATCTGCTTTATTCAAAATAATAATATGAGGCTTATTGCCTACTAATTCTTCTATCATTGGATTTCTTGATGATTCGGGAATTCTAGCATCAAGAACTTCAACTAAAACATCGATCAAGCCTAATTTGTCTTCGAGCTGATTTCGAGCCTTATTCATGTGACCTGGATACCATTGAATTGTTGCCATATTATCTCTTCTTTCTTTAATATTATTCTTCTTCATCACCTAAGAAAATTACTTCCGCAATCAAAATTTCTCGATATAATACCAAAAAGCCATGCCGATACTCTTGTTCTTGCTGTGCAATTTTTCCTAAATAATTACGTTCTTGTCTAAAAGCATAGCGATAAACTTCCGCTCTAAATTCTTTTTGATCATCTGTTAATTCTTTTTGTTTAACAGTATATTTAACTTCTCTAATAAAATCCTTAATAGAAGTTTGATTCATTTGTGTTCGCAAATCGAACTCTAGCTGCTTGCGAATCTTTTTAGGCAAATAAACCTGATTCATCTGCTTTAGTGCATAATGAACCATCGCCTTGCGTACACGATTTACTTCTTTCCTTTGATCTAAATCAGGCTTATCTTTTTCCAAAATAAATCTAAACACAACTGTAGGAACTATTAAACTTAATAAAATCAATACAATTTCACTAACTAAAATCAAATGAAAATCAGCAATATTAACGCTCATTTCACTTAAAGTATAAGCCAAGGCAAAAGTCACTGCACCATGAATTCCACCTAAACTAAAGATTAATGCGTCCTTTGAACTGACTTTTCCTTTAATTGATGGTGAAAATCGACAATAGAAAAAGCGCACTGCCAAATTCGCAACATATAAAATTATACCAATTAAAATTGCCTCAATCGTCTGTTGATTGAAAACATCATCGCGCATTGATCGAATAATAATAATTCCTAAAAGCAAAAAGACAGCACCATTTAAAATATCAATTATTAATTGTGAAAATTGGTGATTACTGTAAAAAATTGATGCATTCGTTAAACGACTACGCTCAGATTCTACGTTGTGAAGTAAACCCGCAGCTACCACAGCTATGATCCCTGAAACATGAATTTCTTCAGCTACAAAATAAATAATAAAAGGTGTCAAAAAGAATAAAACTTCCATGGGCATCTTTACATCAGATACCAAATGGTATTTTGATCTGAAGCTCTTTTGCCTCAAAAAGACTAGAATAGCCGCGATTAAAATTCCTAGCACAATTCCACCACCAGCAGAATAAAGGAAGTCAATAATCGCTTCACCAACATGAAGCTGCTTATGAATATACCAATCTACTGCCATATTGAGCAGTATAATACCGGACGCATCATTAAATAAAGATTCATCTTTAAGATAAAAACTAATTTTTTTAGGCAGCTTTAGCCCGTGAATGACTGATTCAGTTGCCGTTGCATCTGTTGGTGTAGAAACAGCTGCCAAAATAAATGATAGTGGCAGAGAAAGTCCTATAGCATAAACTCCCAATCCTGCTACAACTGTTGCTAACACGATCATTACTACCGTTAAGCCAACGATTGCACGCCAGCTACGTAAAATACTATATAGCCGAGTTCTTTGGCCCTCAAAAAATAAGAGCGGTGCGACAATCAAGCCCAAAAAGACTTCTGAATTAAAATTTTCAATTAAAAGATTGGTCTGCGGCACTAACGCAATCGCCATCCCAATAACTAGGGCAATATAATTAACTGATATTTTTTGTAAAAATCGTTGCTGGATCATCGTTGCCATGGCAACAGCAAAGACGAGCACTCCAATAAAAATCATTACTTCCATTTTATTTCTCATCCAATGAAAAAGCCCAGGCAACAGAGGCTTGGGCTTAATACATCATTTTGTCTTCGTACATTCTATATGCACGATCAAAAATAGACATACTTGGTAAATAACTAGCATTAAGTTCTAAATAATCTGACAATTTTTCATAATCTTGTTCCTGCTTAGGAAAAGTCAGATCATGCTGTGCGTTATTCGCAAATTGTGCTATTTCATCTGAAGAATCCGCATCACGCTGCGTCATCAAATAACGATAAAAACTTTCTCGATAAGCCATTTTTACTCCGTATAAAACATAACTGCGTAGGCACCATGACCTGCATGAGTAATAATAATTGGACTAGTTTCTCGAATCAAAATATCTAAATTAGGATTTACTTCCTTAAAACGAGCAGCTAATTTTTCCATATCATCTAGTGTATCAACATATGAAATACCTACTTGCTTAACCTGATCGCCCAATTCCTTCAATTGGTCAACCAACATATCATTAAACTTTTCGGTGAATTTCTTGCCCCGTCCCTTTTTAGGTACTAAGACTTTCCCATTCTTCATTTGCAAGAAGATTCTAATATTTAACATGCTGACTACACGACTAGCCAATTTTCCAAGTCGGCCGCCTTTTACAATATTGGTTAAATCAGGAATCATCATTTCCAAATACATATTGTCTTCCATTTTCTTCAGATGATCCAAGATTTCATCAATAGACTTGCCTGCTTGAGCATCTTTAGCTGCAGCAAGGACTTCATAGCCTTCGCTTCGATCTGTATAACCAGAATCATGGCATACGACCTTAGCATCAGGAACCAGTTGAGCTGCTTGCTTAGCGGCATCGATTGTTCCACTAAGAGACTTAGCCAAAAAGATTCCTAACACTTCACTGCCATCAGCAGTCAACTTTTTAATTGTTTCTACAAAGCGACCAATTGGAGGCTGACTGGTCTTAGGCACATCACTGCCTTCATCCATTCTTTCAATAAAGTCGCGTCTAGTAATATCTACACCGTCAACATATGTCTTACCATCAATAGTTACTGACAAAGGTACAACAGTAATATCATATTTTTTTATTTCTTCTTCAGTTAATTGAACTGAGGAATCTGTCATAATTTTAATTTTTGACAATGTATTCGACCCCTATTCTAAGATGCTCACTTTAATTTTTATGATAAAATATGAGCAAGTAACATATAGTTAGTATATCAAAAATTTTCCAGAAGAAAAAAGGAATGATTGGATTGTTGGATTGTTGCATCACAAAAATGAAAAAACTTTGGCAGGAGCCAAAATTAAGATCGGAAAGATACTATTTACTTGATAACATTTTTAGTGCTATTACACATGGCATCGGCTTTGGTCTAGCTGTTGCAGGCTTAGTAGTTTTAATTGTTAAAGCTGCACATACTGGCAGTCCCATGCGCATAGTAACTTTTACTATTTATGGTTCATGCCTAGTCTTGTTATATTTGTTTTCAACTTTATATCATAGTTTAGTTTTTACGCGAGCTAAAAATGTCTTCCAGATTTTCGACCATTCTTCAATTTTTCTCTTGATTGCAGGTTCATATACCCCATACTCTTTAGTTGCAATTGGCGGTGCATGGGGTTGGACATTATTTGGCTTGATCTGGGGATTAACGATCTTTGGGATCATCTATTATATTTTCAACCGGGGAAAGCATGTAATTCTCGACACCGTACTTTACGTTGCTATGGGCTGGTTAGTAATTTTATCCGGTTCATACTTGTATGTGCGTCTTAGCCCAACAGGCTTTTGGCTATTAGTCAGTGGTGGTATTGCTTATACGGTCGGAGCGATTTTATTCAGTATGCGTAATGTGCCATTTATCCATACGGTTTGGCATTTATTCGTCATGTTAGGTTCAATTTTAATGTATTTTTCCGTTTTACTTTACGTTTAAAAAGGATGTATCAATTCTGATACATCTTTTTTAGTTAATCTAAATTTTCTAAATACTTTTCTATTGCATCTGGACTATTCTCTAATCTGCTTGAAACTACTAATTCTCTAATTTGATTAAGAGTATGTCCTAATTGAGCACCAGGACGCATCCCATGCTTAATTAAAAAGCGTCCATCTATTGCAAGCTCAGCTGGCTTTTTAATCGGCAAAGCCATATAACGATCAACCAACGCTTCCGAAGCAACAGGCTGTCCCAAAATATGAGCCACATCGATAGTATTAATTATTGTCCTTTCACCTGCTTGGAATAATTCATAATCATTCGGAGTATAATCAGAAATAAGGTCAAAGAATTTAATAATACGTCCTACCTGTTCAGTCATAGCATTAGAATTTTTCCAATCTCGCATAAATCGACTGATTTCTTCATTAGGAAGCTTAAGTAGAATAATAATCAATGACCACAAACTTGTTTCAAGAGTTGGACTAAACTGCAAACGTGGATAAATTTGCAGTAATTCTTTTTTTCCTGCAAAGTCAGGAACATCTTCACTTAATTGCGTATCAAGGAAAATCTGAAAAGCTTGTCTTGAATGAGGACCCAATCCCATCTTTACAAATTCATCCCGAATTCGTTCTACCGAAATTTTCTTTAAAAGTTCATGATTATCCTTAATTGCTTGTCCAGTCTTTTCTTCCAAATTGAATTTTAATTGACTGGTAAAACGAACTGCCCGCATCATTCTTAATGCATCTTCATGAAATCTCTTTTCAGGATCACCAACCGCACGAATAATATGATTTTTTAAATCTTCTATACCATTAAACAGGTCAACAATTTGCCCATGAAGATCCATTGCTAGTGCATTAATTGTAAAATCTCTGCGCTTTAAATCTTCATCAAGGTTTTGTACAAATGTAACATGATCTGGTCTTCTAAAATCTTGATAACCAGATTCAGTTCTAAAAGTGGTAATTTCATAGCTTTCACCGCCATACAAAACGGTTACCGTACCATGCTTAATTCCTGTATCAATCGACTTTTCAAAAAGCTCTTTAACTTCTTCAGGATAGGCACTAGTAGTAATATCTACATCATGAACATGTCTATCAAGTAAAAGGTCTCTCACTGAACCACCGACAAAATATGCTTCAAAGCCGGCATCTTCTAAAATCTGTAAAACCGGCATTGCTTTAATAAATACTTCTGGTAATTTATCTACTTTAATCATTAGCAAAATCTCAATTCTTAATTTCTTTATTTATAACTTTTCACTTTTAGTTTGTTAAAATGAAGGGAAAGACATAAAGGAGGTAATCATTATGCTTAAAATCAATAAATCTACCGCGATTGATATCTTTATGATTGCATTAGGATGTGCCATCTATGGACTAAGCTTGGAAATCATTTCAGTTCCCAATGAATTAGCCGACGGTGGAATAAGTGGTATTTCACTTATCTTACGCCATTTTTGGAATATTAATATGGGACTTTCCACCCTAGTACTTAATATCCCATTAATCATATTAGGTTATCGTTTTATGGGCAAACGCTTATTAACCTATACAATCTGGGGAACGCTCTGCCTTTCCTTTTTTCTTTGGTTTTGGCGTTCAGTACCTATTATAAAACAATTAGATTTAGAACACGACCTCTTCCTTTCTGCAATTTCAGCAGGTGTACTCTCAGGTATAGGTTTAGGGCTGGTTTTCAGATATAACGGTACCTCTGGCGGGACTGATATTATTGCTCGAATTTGTCAAATCAAATTTGGCATTTCATCTGGCAAAATGCTGCTATTCTGTGATGCTGTAGTTTTATTTGCATCCCTGTCCTATCTAGATCTCAAGCATATGATGTATACTTTGCTTGCTTCTTTTGTCTTATCACGCGTAATGGATACTGTACAACAAGGTGCTTATAGTGCACGTGGTTTATTAATTATTTCTAATAAGTATGAACAAATTGGTAAAATGATTGATTTAAAACTTGATCGTGGTTTTACTTACTTTAAAGCTCTAGGTGGTTATAAACAAGATGATAAACGAGTAATCTACGTAGTCGTGTCTCCTAGAGAAATAGCGACTATTAAACAACTAATTAGGCAGGAAGATCCTAATGCATTTGTGTCAATTATTGAAGTTCACGAAGCGTTAGGTGAAGGATTTACATATAAGCAAAAACGGCATCACTTATTAATCCGTAAATAAAAAGCGTCCGAGAAAAGCAATTTTCTCAGACGTTTATTTTTTACAAATTATTGTACAAATCTTGCATTTCCATATCTTCGGGTACTAATTCAAGATATTTTTGCAATAACTGTTTAGTAATATCAGGATTGTTTTGAACACTAAAGAACATAATCATTTGATGCAAGAAATCTGGATTCTCTTTAAAATCCGGATAAGCCAATAAAAATTCACTTTGTGCTTTTTCTGTATCATCTAGACGTTCATATGACAAAGCCATATTCCAGTGAGCTTGAGCATCAATGTTCTCATTATCAAAGTCTTTGAATAAGGCAATATTTTGCTTATTCTGGTGTCGATGCAAATATAGGTTAGATAGTTGCATCCGTAATTCACTGTTGTCAGGCGCCTGTTTAAGCCCCTTCTCGAGCAAATCTGCCGCAGTGTCCAACTGATTCAAATTTGCGGCTGCACGCGCTCCCATTGAATAAAGAGTTTCATCTAATTCATTATAGGCTAATCCTGCTTGTACGCTGCGCAATACTTGCTCGTTATCATGCTTATGTTCATAAGCTTGAGCAAGTAAAGGATAAGCATTGACATAATCAGGACTTTGATCTATTACTTCGTCTAATAGCTTAATAGCCTGATCATCATCACCAACAGCTAGCATTACTAGCCCAGCTTCATACTTGCTATCAATATCTAGCAGGCTACTGCTGTGCTCTCTAATAATTTTTGCGGCTGCTTCGTAATTGCCTAATTTTGCGTTAGTAGCAATTAATCTTTGATTTAGGTTAACTTCACCAAAAGTTTTCTGGCGCTGAATTAAATCTTGGTATAAAGATAAGGCTTGTTCATAGTTTCCACTTAAATAGTCAAGTTCAGCTAATCCAAATTTAATTGCATCCTCTTCTGGAGCAAGTTTAAGAGCTTGAAGCAATTTATCTTTAGCTGTCTCAATTAAGCCGCTTGTTTGGTAGTAATCTGCTTGTACAAGTAAACTATCCAGATAGGCTGAAGACTCTTTAGAAACGCCATACAGAAGCGAGAGACCATCATCTTCATCTCCATCATTAAGCATAATTTCTGCCAAATAGACTTTAAATAAGTCTTCCTGAGGAAATTTTGCAATTAAAGCGCGATAAACTTCTTTAGCTAAATCTGTAAATCCTAAATCGGTCAGATTTTCCGCTAAAGAAGATAAAATTTCAGGGTCATCTTTATCTAATGCTTCTTTTAAAAGATGTTTGCTTTGTGAAAAATCATGGTTTTGAATTGAATCAAGTAATTGTTCTGAATAACTCATTATTTTGCCTCCAGTCAGACTTTAATTGTACTAAAAAAAGACGCTGGAACAAAGTCCAACGTCTTTTTAAACTAAGGTTAAGTATCTTACTTAACAGCTTCTTTAAGAGCCTTACCTGGCTTAAATGCAGGTACTTCACTAGCTGGGATTTCGATTTCATCACCAGTTTGTGGGTTACGACCCTTACGTGCTGCACGGTGACGTACTTCAAAAGTACCAAAACCGATTAATTGTACCTTTTCACCCTTAGCAAGGTTGTCTTGAATTGAGCCAAAGATAGCATCAACAGCAGCAGCAACTTCCTTCTTGGTTAACTTAGTCTTTGAAGCAACTTCAGAAACTAATTCAGCTTTATTTGCCATAAATATTTCACCTCCTGAATTTGAACCCGAAGTTCAAAGTTTTTTCTTTGTTTTGAAAAAACAAGGAATAATGATCTAGATCTAGACTAATCATTGTTTCCTAGAAACCAAAATATCACAAAACCCCTGTTACAACAAGGATTTTTACAAAATATTGGTGTTTTTTTCATTATTTTCTCTTACGTGGAAGAATTTTGATCGGAGTTCCAGCAAAATCAAAGTTTTGTCGCAATTGATTAATCAAAAATCGTTCGTAAGAAAAGTGCATTAATTCTGGATCATTGACAAAAACAACAAAAGTTGGTGGATTGGTACTTACCTGTGTCATATAGTAAACGCGCAATCTCTTTCCCTTAACCATTGGTGTTGGAACTAACTTACTTGCTTCAAGCAATAAATCATTCAACACGCTTGATTGAATACGTTGATTTTGATTGTCATAAACTTCTTTAACCATTGATGGAATTTGATCAAGACGTTGACCAGTTTTAGCTGAAACAAACAAAATTGGAGCATAATCCAAATATTGAAATTCAGCTCTAATCTCGCGTTCAAATTCTTTAGCACTAGTACTATTTTTCTTTGGTAAATCCCACTTGTTTACAACAATGATAATTCCGCGCCCTGCTTCATGGGCATATCCGGCCACGTGCTTGTCTTGTTCTCTAATGCCTGTACTTGCATCAAGAACAAGTAAAACCACGTCTGAGCGTTCAATAGCAGCCATAGCTCGCAAGACAGAGTACTTCTCGGTTTTTTCGTAGACTTTTCCACGTCTTCTAATACCAGCAGTATCTACAACTTTAAATTTAATTCCGTCTTTAGTAAATGGCGTATCAACTGCATCACGAGTAGTACCTTCTTCATTTGCAACAATTACTCGATCTTCACCCAATAATTTATTAACAATTGAAGATTTACCTACATTTGGTCGTCCAATTACGCTAAATGAAATGACGTCATCAGCTTCGCTATCTTTTTCTGCTGGAAAATCATTAACTATTTCATCTAGCAAATCACCGATTCCCGTACCATGACTACTAGAGACAGGAATTGGATCACCTAATCCTAAACTATAAAAATCATAAATATCATTTCTTTGCTCAGGATTATCTGCCTTATTAACCGCTAAAATTACCGGTTTTTTAGTGCGATAAAGAAGATGTGCAATTCTTTCATCAAGATCAGTCACATGATTTACTACATTAGTTAACATCACGATGACATCTGCTTCTTCAATTGCAATCTCAGCCTGTGCACGGATCTCTTCTTCGATTTTTCCGCCTTCCCAGGTAATACCACCTGTATCGATCAAATCAAATTTATGGCCCATCCATTCAGCTTGAGCATAATTACGATCACGAGTAACACCGGGTTTATCTTCTACGATTGCTAAGCGTTGATTGATTATTCTATTAAAAAGTGTAGATTTACCTACATTTGGTTGTCCAACGATTGCAACAACTGGTAAAGCCATATGCCCCTCCTTTAAAAATATAAAAATAAAAAAGCCGACACAGAGTCGGCTTTTTTAACAGAAATGACTACTTACGGTCCTTTAATTGGTCACCAATGATGTCACCTAATGCAAAGCCGTTATCGTTGTCACCCATGTACTTCTTGTTAACTGAGTTTTCGTTACGTGAACGATGTGGACGAGAACTGTGGTTATCTGATGAAGAAGCGTTTGAGTCAGCAGCCTTGATTGAAAGTGAAATTCTTCTGTCACTTGGGTCAATGTTCAAAACCTTAACCTTAACAGTTTGACCAACCTTCAAAACATCGCTTGGCTTGTCAACGTGCTTGTTTGAAATTTCTGAAACGTGTACTAAACCTTGAATACCGTCAGTAACTTCAACAAATGCACCAAAGTTAGTTAATGACTTAACTTCGCCTTCAAAAATATCGCCTTCGTTTAAGTCAGCTGTAGCTTGTTCAAATGGTGAAGGTTCAGTTTGCTTAATAGACAGGGAAATACGATGTCTGTCATTGTCAATACCAATGACCTTAACCTTAACATCTTGACCAGCCTTCAAAACATCACTTGGCTTATCAACATGCTTGTAAGAGATTTCTGAAATGTGAACTAAACCGTCAACACCACCGACATCGATAAATGCACCGAAGTTAGTTAAGCGTGAAACCTTACCTTCGATAACGTCACCAACAACTAATTGTGATGCAACCTTATCAAATGCTTCTTCACGTTCTTCTTCAACTAAATCCTTGTGTGAAAGAATCAAACGGTTCTTGTTAGGATCAATTTCAGTAATCTTAAGCTTCATAGTCTTACCAATGTATGGCTTAAGATCTGAAACGTAACGGTTTGAAATTAATGAAGCTGGCAAGAAACCACGTGTACCAACATCTACAAGTAAACCACCACGAACTGATGAAGTTACAGTACCTTCGATAGCATTTCCTTCTTCGAAGTCCTTTTGTAACTTGTCGTAAGCTTCTCTTTCCTTCAAGCGGGTAACTGAGAAGAAGAATTCACCATTTTCCTTATCGCCACCGGCTCTTCTTAATACCAAGGCCTTGAACTTGTCGCCAGGCTTAACTAAATCATGTAAGTCTGTGTTACGATCTGAAGTGTATTCACGACGAGTAATAACGCCTTCAACACCAGCGTTTACAACGCCAACATCGATTTGGCCGTCTTCAACGTCTAATACTTCGACATCGACAATATCTCCGACCTCAACTCCTTGCATTTGCTTTAATGCGTCTAAAAATTGATTACTGTTTTCTGACATATGTACCTCCCAATATCATGTCCCATTTTAAAGGAAAGTTTGATATTTTTCTACTATTTTGTGCTGTTTTTTTAAAAATTTTTTTGACTTTTTTCGATTTCGGCTAAAATTGCGTCTACAACCTGCTCAATTGACATATTTGTAGTATCAATTTCAATTGCATCATCTGCCTTTTTTAATGGTGAAATCTTGCGGTGTGAGTCTTTATAGTCCCTTGCTGCAATATCTTGTTCGATTTCATCCACTGTCTGATTAGATTCAATGCCGCGCTCTTTAAAATCTAAAAGTCGACGCTCAGCACGAGATCTAGCAGAAGCCACTAAGAAGATCTTTACTTCCGCATCTGGTAAAACGGTCGTACCGATATCACGACCATCCATGATTACATCAGTTTTACCTGCCATTTGACGTTGTAAACTAACCATTTTTTCTCGTACTTTAGGCAAGGCAGAAACTTGTGACACATTAGCAGAAATTTCTGGTGTTCTAATTTCTTTAGAAACATCTTTTCCTGCTACATACACCTTTTGCTCACCATGTTCAGATTTCAATTCAATTCCATCTTCATCAATAGCTTGCAAAATTCCTGCTTCATCCCCGTAATCTAGCTTATGATTACGAGCAATAACTGTACATGCACGATACATTGCACCAGTGTCTATATAAACGTAAGACAGCTTTTTAGCAATGATTTTAGCAACCGTGCTTTTACCTGCTGATGCAGGTCCATCTACTGCTACTTGCATTTTAATAAAAAAGAGATCTTACTGCTCAACCTCTTTTACCCTTTCTGAAAGATTATCTCAATTTAAGTGTTTGGCCAACATTGACGTTTGAAGAATCTTTAAGATTATTTAATCTGGCTAATTGATCAACAGTCATGCCATATTTTTCTGCAATATTAGTTAAAGTATCACCATCTTTAACTAAATAAGTCTTAGGTTCAGTCTTTTGAGATGAACTTGAACTAGTCTCAACAGAATTCTTCTTAGCTGAAGATGAAGTCTTTTTAGCTTTACTTGATGATTTAATTGCCTTAGATGACTTTTTAGAAGAAACCTTCTTAACTGTTTGAACTTCTTCAGCTTTTTCAGAATGGCCTGATGACAAACGATGAACAACTGGGATTAATGCAATTAATATAACAACTAAAATCACAATAACTGCAATCCATCTAGCAGATCCACTGGGCTGCTTATCCTGTGAACTTCGCTTTTCAGTTGGCCGTTCATAGTGTTGATATGGCCCTGTTGATTTTTTATCCATCTGTAAATTCCTCCATTCACTTAACGGATTAATTCTAGCATACTTTAATAGTCTTTGAATATGAAAAATCCCATCAACTTAAAAAGTTAATGGGATTTTACTTTAATTCAAATTAAATCTTTTTCGTACAAATGGCTTAATCGTCTTAATAGTTGCCTCAAAAAGCAAATATACAACGACACTGTTAATTACACCTTTTAATAAATTAAATGGCACTATAATCGTAAAAATATAAGCTTGCATAGATGGTAAATGTAATAACTGACCTAGATATACCTTTTCAGTGAAGTGATACAAAGCACCATAACTATTAATCGCAGGTAAATTAGGAACCGCCGTTACTGCATATACTGGAGTCAAAATAAATGCGTTAGTTAAAGACATCACACAGGTCATTGCCAGAATACCAATAATTAATCCACACATTGGTTTAACTATTCCCATCTTAGTTTTTCTATTCTCAACCGTAACATTCTTACTAAAGAAATAAAATGGCAAAGAGAAAGACATCGAAGCAAGAAAAGCTGCAATTTCACCTACTACACTTGGTAAAGCAAAACCAGCAAAAATCAAGCTTAACACCATTCTAATTAATGCAATAATTACACCTGGAACAGCTCCAAAGATAAACATTCCAACTGTAATAATTACATCTGAAAAATCAAACTTTAAAAAACCTACGCCAGGGATAATTGGAAACTCAAATTTCATTACCACAAAGGCAATACACCCAATTAACGCATACGCAATAATATTAGCTAATCCTGTAGCATTTGCTCTAGATTTACTCATGACTTACTTTCCTTCCTACAAAAAAGGTCTATTGCTCCAGCAACAGACCTTTATAAAGTAAAGTAAGATTTACTTTATTGATCTGTCTTCTTCCATCTAGACTTTAACTATCGGTATCAAAAGATTCAGCCACTTGCGTGGGTCGCGGACTCTAACCGCCGGTCGGGATTTTCACCCTGCCCTGAAGACAATGACCTATATATTTAATTTCTAAGTATAAGTTAATCTAATCTCATTAATTTGTCAACTTCGCGCTTTGACAATTCGCGATATTGTCCAGAAGTAAGAGAATCTAAGGTTAAAAATGCATATTTTTCACGGGATAATTTTTCAACTAAATGTCCTACAGCCTTAAACATACGCTTAACTTGATGATAATGTCCCTCGTGGATAGTCAATTGGACAATTTGAGTATCTTTACGCTTATCTGTTTTAAGAATCTTTACCTTTGCTGGAGCAGCCTTAAAACGATCCAATTTAACCCCTGTAGTTAATGTTTTAATCTCATCAGGAGTTAAAATCCCCTTGATTTTAGCAACATAAACTTTAGATACTTCATTTCTAGGGTGCATTAATAAATTAGCTAACTTACCATCGTTAGTCATTAAAAGCAAACCTGAAGTATCATAATCAAGACGGCCAACTGGATATAAACGATATGGCACATCTTCAAAATAATCAACAACCGTTTTTCTACCCTTATCATCATCTGCAGTAGAAACAACACCACGTGGCTTATAGAAAAGATATGTATGCAAGCTTTCTCTTTCAATTGGTTCATCATCAACCGTAATATTACTGAAAGTTTCAACCTTGGTTCCTAGCTTAGTAACTACCTTACCATCCACTTTCACGCGGCCAGCTACAATCATTTTTTCTGCTTTTCTTCTGGAAGCAATTCCTGCTTCTGCTATTACTTTTTGCAGTCTCTCTACCATTATCTTTCCTCTTTCTGCATTTGCTTATCTGCGGTTCCTTTTGCCTCAAACAAATCTATTTCACCATTACTATCATTATCCGCAAAATCTTCTATTAAAGGCAAATCTGCTAAACTATGATAATTAAAATACTGTAAGAAATAATCCGTAGTTACATACAATTTAGGATGTCCAGGAGCATCTTTTTTGCCATCGGCTTTAATCAAACCGCGCCAAACTAATGTCTGCAATGCTCCAGATGAATTAACCCCACGAATATCGTCAATTTCTACCCTAGTAATAGGCTGACGATATGCAACAATTGCCAAAATTTCTAGAGCTGATTGACTTAAGTTTTTTGTTAAATCTTTTTGAAAATATTTTTCAATAATCTTGGCTGTTTGCGGACTAGTAGTCAACTTGTATGTATGAGCAATATGAATTAATTGCAAGCCAGAATCTGAATTCTTCGTTAGCTTTCGTTGCAAATTCTCGGCAACCTTATCTAAAGTTTCACCATCAATCTCTAGCATTTCAATTAAATTTTGCTCTTCTAATCCATTATCACCAGCCGCATATAAAAGTGCTTCTAAATTTGCCTCTTTACTTGCCATTTACATCAATTCTTTCTAAATTTAAATCACCAAATTCTCTTGCTTGTAAAATTCGAATTTCGTGTTTTTTGCTCAATTCAAGCATTGCTAAAAACAAACCAATCACATCAGAAATACTATGCATTTGATCAGTACAACTAAAAAAGCTGACTTGTCGTTTTTTTGCAAAACGCTGATGCAAATAATCAATCATTTCGTTAATTGGAGTCTCAGCCACTTTAATTGAAGCAGTATCCGGTTGACGCATCTTTAATCTGCGGAGAACCATGGAAAAAGTTGTTGCCAGTTCATTTGAAGTAATTTGTCCTTTAGGCAATGGTTGAACCTTAACAGAAGTTGAAACACTTGCTTCCTTTGACACAACAATTGGTACTTCTTCATTTCTTTCTTTAAAATATGCAGAAATCTTTTTAAAAATTGAATATTGTACTAATTGCTGTACTAATTCATCCCGAGGATCATCTTCAGCTTCCACTTCATCTACAAAATCATTTTGTGGCAATAAATATTGTGACTTTATTCTAAGCAAAGTTGAAGACATCACAAAATATTCCCCAGCAATTTGTAAATTCAGACTTTGCATTTGCCTCAAGTACTCTAAATATTGACTAGTAATTTGAGCAATGGGAATATCATAAATATCTATTTTTTGCGATTGAATTAAATGGAGCAATAAATCTAATGGCCCCTCAAAATTAGGTAACTCTAACGTTAAATTACTTTTATTCATTATCTTCTTCGACAGTTTTTAATAAATTGGTATATTCAGGTACAGCGGTAACTCTTTTATCAGGGTATTCATTTTTTAACTCACTGACAATTTCTTTTTCATAACTAATTTCACGAAAACCGGGAGCTAAAGAAAGATATCTGATCACAACAAACTGCTTAGTTACTTGTGTACCCAACACTCCTACAATATTATTCTGTTTATTACGGTACAAATAAAGCAGAAAATCATTATCTTCTTGATTAAGTCCTACTTCTTCTTTTAGATTTTCAATATTTTTAAAATCAGGCAAATATGAGAGTAATCCCATTGCCGTTTTTTCATAGTCTTTTTTATATTGTATTAGCATTATTAATCACCTAAAGACGAGGATGTGTCTTTTGATATACTTGTAAAATATGTTTTTGAGATAGATTAGTGTAAATTTGGGTAGTACTAATATCTGAGTGTCCCAAAATCTCTTGCACTACCCGTAAATCTGCCCCATTTTCAAGTAAGTGCGTTGCAAACGTATGGCGCAATGTATGGGGAGTAACATCTTTAGTAATTCCAGCAGATTGACAATATTTTTTTATCATTTGCCAAATTGCCTGCCGTGTAAGTTGCTTGCCTCGACTATTCAAGAAAATATGCTCATCATTTTGACCAGCTTTTAAAATTAATGGATCTCGCACATCTTGTTGATATTGCTTTATCCAATGCAAAGCAACTGAACTAATCGGTATCAAGCGCTCCTTAGAGCCTTTACCCAATACTCTAACTAAACCCAAATCTTCATGTAAGTCTTGTAATTCCAAATTAATCAATTCACTTACACGCATACCAGTCGCATATAAAGTTTCCAATATTGCTCGATCTCTTAAACCCAATTTTCGTTTAATATCAGGTTGTGCAAGCAAATCATTAATTTCTTTCTGATTTAGAGCTACAGGAAGACGTCGCTCTTTTTTAGGTAAATCAATTTCAAGCATTGGATTTAACTTCTGAATGTTTTGACGCGCAAGCCATTGATAAAATTTACGCATACTAGAAATGAGCCGACTAATTGAACTAGTAGCTTTATTTAAATCGTATTGTCTTGCTAAAAAGGCATCTACATCGCTAGCCTCTGTTGGCCAAGAATTCATACCCTCTTTTTTTACAAAAGCCAGGTACTCTTCCAAATCTTGACGGTAAGCAGTAATCGTATTATTGCTTAGGCCACGTTCAATTTGACTATAGCGTAAATAATCATCAATCTGGTCTTGTAGTTTATTCTTCTCCATCAGTATTCTCTTCTGGATCTTTAATTAAAGTGATAGTACCGGCAGTTTTATCTTCTTCGATTAAGCCTGCTTTGAGCAAATGACCTAATGCGCGCTTAAATGCGGATTTAGAAATACCGAAGTAACGCTTTATATCTTGCGCATCAGATTTATCGTAAAATGGTAAAGTTTTAGTCTCTCTTCGGCGCAAACTCATCAAAATCATCTGAGCATCATCGTCAATTTCTTCAAAAGCACGTGGCAAAGTACTTAAATTTAATCGACCATATTGACTGATACCAATAACTCTGCCCTTAAACTGTTCACCTAAGCGCATTGGACGAGGCATTTGTGATTCGTGTACAAAACCTAAATAATAATCATTAGTTAAAACAAAGGCACCAATTTCACGACTAGCATAAACAGTTCCGAAAACATTTTCATTATTCATTCCATTCGGAAAGTTTGCTGCTAACTGATCAAAAATATTTTCATCTGCTAACTTAGCCCAAATTCGATCCTTATAGTCGGTTTCTAATCGCACCAAAAGACGATCATCACGACGAGGCCATCTTTCCTTTTCTCGTGGCAAGTCATCCATAGATACTACCACATCTTTATCGGGTAATCCGACATCAACAAATACACCTAAACCCGGTCGAACTTCTGTTACCTTGCCCCAGCCATATTGATCAGGCTGAGCAAAAGGTAAAAACTGGGTCATTTCTCGATCATGAGACTTGTTATCATAAATAAAGCCTTCTATTTCATCACCGATCTTAGGAATTTCGTCTTGGGTAAGCTCTTGCTTTTTTAGTTCATAAGTAGTGCCATCAATTTGTACATAATAGGCATTATCATTTTCATCAATTATTTTTCCTTTTGCAACAGTTCCAAGCATGTTTATAATCTCCTACTTTACATATTCTTTCATATACAAGTATAAAAGATATTTGCGCAAAATAAAATAGCCAGCTCGAAAGCTGACTATTTTTTTGATTAGCTAATCTATTTTTATTTTATCTTTTAATTAAAGGTTTGAGATTTCGCCTTGGTAGATAGCACCACGACGAGCATCAACAGTAATAGTTGAACCATCAGAAATCTTTTCAGTAGCGTTAGTTGCACCAACAACAACTGGGATACCTAATGATAAACCGATAACTGCTGCGTGTGAAGTCAAACCTGAAGCTTCAACAACTAAACCTGAAGCCTTCTTGATAGCTGGGTTGTAGTCTGGGTTAGTAGTCTTAGCAACTAAGATGTCGCCTTCCTTAACCTTGCTGTTAGCTTCTTCAGCTGAGTTTGCTACAACAGTCTTGCCGATAACTGAACCGTTACCAACACCTAAACCTTTAACAAGCTTGTTACCGATGATTTGTAACTTCATCAAGTTAGTTGTACCTGAGTCACCAACTGGAACACCAGCAACGATGATTACAAGGTCGCCATCCTTAACAAAGCCCTTTTCCTTAGCTACCTTAGCAGCTACTTCAAACATATCATCAGTTGACTTAGGCTTTTCAGTCAATAATGGTTGTACACCCCAAACGATACCCAATGAGTGTTGGATCTTTTCATCGAAAGTCAAAGCAATGATGTCTGCGTTTGGACGGTACTTAGAAATCATACGTGCAGTGTAACCTGAGTTAGTTGCAGTAATGATAGTCTTAACACCTAATTCTTGAGCAGTACGTACAACTGATTCACCGATAGCTTCAGTTACGTTTGAACCCTTGTAGGCTTCGAATCTTTGAAGAGCTAAAGTATTACGCTTAAGCATTTGCTTTTCAGTACGTTCGTCAATTTCAGCCATAGCCTTAACAGCCTTAACTGGGTAAAGACCATTTGCTGATTCACCTGAAAGCATAGTTGCGTCAGTACCATCAAGAACAGCGTTAGCAACGTCAGAAACTTCGGCACGAGTTGGACGTGGGTTTTCTTGCATTGAGTCAAGCATTTGAGTAGCAGTAATAACTGGCTTACCAAGTGCGTTAGCCTTGCGGATTAAGCTCTTTTGTACAAATGGAACTTCCATGAATGGAATTTCAACACCCATGTCACCACGAGCAACCATCAAACCATCTGAAACTTGTAAGATTTCGTCAGCGTTGTCAATACCTTCTTGTGATTCAATCTTAGGGAAGATCTTAACGTAATCTGCACCAGCTTCTTCACAAAGCTTACGGATGTCTAAGATGTCTTGAGCCTTACGTGCAAATGAAGCAGTAATGAAGTTAATACCGTATTGTAAACCGAACTTAATGTCGTCAGTATCCTTTTCAGTGATACCTGGAAGGCGAATTTCAACACCAGGAGCGTTAACACCCTTCTTTGAGCCGATAACACCAGTGTTTTGAGCTTCACAGACTAATTCTCTCTTTGAGTCGTCCTTTTCCTTGATCAAAAGGTCAACCAAACCATCATCGATTAATACGTGACCACCAACGTGAGTATCATCGTATAAACCGTCGTAGGTAACGTGGATCATGTCCTTGTTACCCTTCTTAGTGGCATCCATTGATACACGGATCATGTCACCAGTATTAATAGTGAACTTACCACCTTCTTGTTCAGTGGTTCTGATTTCAGCACCCTTAGTGTCAAGGTCGATACCAAGAAGTAAACCAGTATCCTTTTCCACTTGACGAACCATCTTCATACGAGCAAGGTGTTCTGGGTGGTCACCGTGTGAGAAGTTGAAACGGAATACGTTTGCACCAGCTTTAGCTAAAGCAGTAATAGTTTCAATATCGTTTGAAGCTGGTCCTAAAGTACTAACAATCTTAGTTTTCTTCATTATTAAAAAAATCCTCTCCAAAAATCAACTAAATTAATATTTAGTCATTTCTTCATTTACATCCAACAACGCATAATCGCCATGGTGCTTTCCGTCAAACAGATCAAGAATGTCGTGGGTACCAAGTTGACCATTCTCCATGCCGACAGCTAAACCGCCCTTCCCATCGAGAAGCAACTTAACAGCATAGTTACCCATCTTAGTAGCATTTACTCTATCTGTGACAGTTGGTGAGCCACCACGTTGCATATGCGCAAGGACATTAGCACGAGCATCAAAATCGCCGTATTTAAGTAATTCATCCTTAAACTTATCAGCGGTCATGACACCTTCTGCTAAAACAATGATACCATGATCTTTGCCATCTGCAAAACCACGAGTGATAGTTTCTGCAATTTCTTTTACGTCGTATGGACGTTCAGGAATAACAATTGCATCTGCACCACTAGCTACACCAACACGCATAGCGATGTCACCACATTCACGTCCCATTACGTTAACAACGAAGACGCGGTGGTGACTACTTGCTGTGTCGCGAATCTTATCGATTGCGTCCATAGCAGTACGACAAGCAGAATCAAAGCCAATCGTGTAGTCAGTATAAGGAATATCATTATCGATAGTTCCTGGTAAACCAACTGAGTTTACGCCGTGGCGAGTCAAGGCTAAAGCACCATGGTATGATCCATCACCGCCAATAACGATAACAGCATCAATACCATGCTTCTTTAATTGCTCAACACCCTTTTGTTGCACTTCTTCTTGTGCAAATTCAGGGAAGCGGGCACTGTACAAGAATGTACCGCCTTCACTTATCTTGTGGTCAACATTTTCCGTAGTAAGCGGAACAAAGTCACCTGCAACCAAACCAGCGAAACCATAACGAATTCCAAAGACTTCAAGTCCATGATGGATAGCAGTCTTGGTGACAGCTCTAATTGCTGCATTCATACCAGGGGCGTCTCCACCACTAGTTAAAATACCAATCCGTTTCATGAATTCACCTCATCATGATTATTTTGTGTAATTTCTCACATCAAATAAATATTAACATTTTTTCACCCAAAAATCTCACAAAAATTGGGCTAAATTACGGTTTATTTTTATTTAAAAAATGTTAGCACTTACATGTATGGCAAGAAATAAATTCCTCTTGTCTAAAATTATTCTTTAAAATTTACTTTTCGCAAATTGGTAAGTAAATATTGCTTTTTATTTTGATCAAAACGGTCTCCTTGTACACGTAATCCCAATAAATAAATATCTCCTACCTTTAACTCTGTGCCAAATTTTTCATAAATGCGGGGAAAAATCACAACCTCTTGCTCTCCAGAAGTATCAGCAAAGCTAGCAAAAGCCATATTCTTACCGTTTTTAGTTCTAATTTGTTTAAATCGGATCAATTTACCAACTCCAACTCCCGATTCATTTAATTGGAATTGATTGAGCGGCATACTATTGAATTTTTGAGCAAATTTTTGAACAGCAATTAATGGTGACGTAGTTGTGGCAAAACCTAAAACTTTTTCTTCCATTTCAACTTTTTCTGCACTCGTTGGCTCTTCTGCTGGCTTAAGCGGAGCATCCCCCAATATCTCAGATAAAGAAATATTTTGGCCTGTCAATTGCACATTAGCAATTATTTCATCGCAATTAATCAGCAATTCGTTACGATTCTTTTCAAGCTGATCAAAGGCTCCGGCCATGATCAAAGCTTTAATAGCATCAACCTGCAAAAACTTAGGATCTATTCGGCGAAGAAAATCATTTAATGATTTATACGGCGTGGTGTTATCGGCAATCTCTTTAGCAAAATCAACCCGCAAGCCTTTAATAGCCTTTAACCCTACTAAAATCTTTTTGTCTTTCAAGGTATATTCAAGGCTGCTGTAATTAATGTCAGGGGGCAGAATTTTAATATTAGCTTCCTGTGCATGCATAATATAATCCTGAGCTTTAGCTCCAGCTGCTGAATTTAGCATTGCCGTATAAAACGCAGCAGGATAATGGACTTTTAAGTAAGCTAGCCAGTAAGCAATCTTAGTATAAGCAACAGCATGTGAACGATTAAAACCATAATTGGCAAATTGCTCTATATATTGATATACCCGTTCAGCTACGGCCTTGGTATGACCTTGTTTAATTGTTCCAGCAATAAACTTACCTTTTTCCTGTTCAATTACATCTTGCTTTTTCTTAGACATGGCCCGCCGCAAAATATCAGCCTCGCCTAAAGAAAAGCCAGCTAAAATTTGCGCTGTTTGCATTACCTGTTCTTGATAAACCAAGATGCCATATGTTGGCTGCAATATTTTTTTTAAACTAGGATCAGGATATCTAACTGCTTCTTGCCCATTTTTTCTTCTGACAAAGGCATCAATATTTTGCATAGGACCCGGACGATATAAAGCATTCACCGCTACTAAGTCTTCAAAATTATCGGGATGCAATTTGCGCAAAACCTGGCGAATTCCTCCAGATTCAAATTGAAAGACTGCATCTGTTTTTCCTTGTTGAAATAGCTGCAAAGTTTGCGCATCATTTAAAGGAATTTGATTAGGATCGATCTTTATTCCTTGCTGGCGAATCAAATTCAAAATATTGCCTAGCACAGTTAGATTACGCAACCCTAAGAAATCGATCTTAAGGAGACCCAAAGATTCAACGTATTTTTTAGTCTGTTGCGTAACCGGTATCCCTAACGGACCCGCTTGCAATCCTGAAATTCCTGCGATTGAATTATCGCTAATCACTAATCCTGCAGCATGAATAGAGTAATGGCGCGGCAATCCTTCTAGACCTAAAGCTGTTTTAAAGAGCAATTTGTTTTCGGGTGTAGCATCGACTAATAAACGCAACTCCCTTGACTGTTGATATGCATCTTTTAACGTAATCTTGCCCTTTGAATATGGAATCGCATCTGCCCATTTCTTAATTTCGACCATTGTTAAGCCAAATGCTCGGCCTACATCACGCAATGCTTGCTTTGCTGCTAGCGTACCAAATGTCAAAATCTGTGCCGCATGATCCATGCCATATTTTTGATACATATACTTAATTACAGTATCTCTTTGAACATCAGGAATATCCAAATCAATATCCGGCATTTCATGACGAGCTGGATTCAAAAAACGTTCAAACAGCAAGTTGTATTCAATTGGATCAACTTCGGTAATTCGTAATGAATAAGAAACTAACGAACCACATGCTGAACCCCGTCCTGGTCCAGTCGTAATTTGAACACGATGACAATAATTAATCACGTCCCATACAATCAAAAAGTAGTCATCAAACCCCATTTGATTAATGACGCGCAGTTCATAATTCAACCGTTTTTGATATTCTGCTGGAATTTTATTTTGACCAAAGCGTTGCTGTAAGCCAGTTTGAGCCAAGTAATGCAAATATTCTTCTGAAGTTGCAAACCTTTTTTGGTGATATTTAGGTAAAACAGGCTTCTGAAAAACAACTTCTGCATTGCATTTTTCAGCAACTTGCCATGTATTATTCACTGCATCATCCAGATCAAATTCATGGTATCGCTGAAGCAATTGCTCTGCTTCAACTAAGTAATGTGATCCTTCTTGCTTAGCTAAAGGCAGCACATCCTGAATTTTATTTCCTGTAGCAATAGCACGCAAAGTTTTTTGTAAAAATTGATCATGTGGATTTAAGTATTCGCTATCTTCAGTTGCAAGTAAGGGTAAATCAAATTGCTTGCTTAAACTGCGCACATAATCAATATAATTCTGCATACTTTGATTAGCATACACGCCTAAATAAAGATCAGGCGTTAATTCTTTCAAATCTCGAATTAAATCACTACCTAATTGCTTATTTGTCTCAAATAAGTACAATAATTCGCTTTTAGTATTTGCAGGCACAACGAGCAATAAATCAGTCAAATACTTGCTTAAATCTCTTAGAGTTAAGACATTATTATTTTGTCCATTTTCAGTTAGTAGATTAATCGCACTCGATAAACGCAATAAGTTATGGTACCCCGCATTTGTTTTAGCAAACGCAAGCAAGTCATATTTCTGCGTACTATCAACTAAACCATTTAAACGCAGCTGCATCCCTAAAAGTGGCTTAATTCCCGCTTTTTTAGCCAATTCATAAAAATTAACCAAGCCATATGTTACGTTTACATCAGCTAATCCTACTGCCTGATAGCCTCGTTTCTTGGCCGTTTCGATTAAATCTGGAACTTTTGTAGGACTATCTAGTAAAGTAAACGAACTTAGGTTTTGAAGTGTTGCTACTTGCATAAAATAACCACCTTTCACTGCAGAAATTTATCAAATTAAGTATAACAAATTGCATTAATCTCGTTTGAAATTGCGCCTTATTTTTGATAAAATTCTATCCGAAAGAAGGAATCAATATGGGTCGATATCTAGTCACAATTGTATGGAGCATAATCTACATGTTTGTTGTAGGCTTTATTGCTGGTCCTTTAACTCAAAGTGCCTCATTCAACACTAACGATGTCAAAACTTGCTTGGTCGTTGGCCTTATCTTCGGCATTCTTTTCTCAGCAATTATTGCAACTATTACTGCTCATTCACACAAAGACAACAGTAAATACAGTAAGTTAAAATAATTATTTTAAAATTAAAACACGTGAGAATTTCAAAGTTCTCACGTGTTTTTTGTCTTCTTAATAGAATTTATAGTTTTTCTTGGTGTCTACTTGTACATCGCCATGAGTTAAGTATTCGCTAAACATTTGAACATAATCTTTATCAAGTGTCATTTCGATTTTGTCCATACTGTATTCAGGATAGAATCCACCACCCATTGCACGATAATTATTGACAGCTAAATGATAAATCTTATCGTCTTCAATTGGCTTGTCATGCAAAGTAAGCTTAGTCAGACGTTCACCCTCTGGCTTAGATAAATCAGCTTCATATTCAACTGGATAAAAGACATCAAAATGATAAAGCATTGGCTTAGGTTTAATCCAGCGATCGATGAAGCCAATCTTGCCATCTTTGTCTTTCTTCAAAAAGCCAGCGCTATGTTCAATAATATGACGCAATTCTTTACCAGTCAGTTTAACGCGACAAAGTTGGTTAGCATATGGATAGTTTAACAAAACATCACGCATAGTAACTGTCTCATTAAAACCTTTAGCATTTTCACTCATAACAGCAGTGGCAGAGACATCGGCTTTTGTAAACCATAATTGCATTTGTTGAATCAAGTTGATGAATGGTGCCCCCTCAATGCGGCCTTTCATGGCATTTTCAATCCGTGCAGGCTTATTTAAGTGGGCTATAGGCTTGTCTAACCATTCTTGAGTTCTCTTGTCTAAATCGGCAATTTTCTCGACTACAGCAGGATCTGGATCATAGTCCTTAGTATCAATCAACTTAGTAGTCATATTGGTAATTTTCTTAGTGTTATCATCAACATCTACAATTACTTCCGCAACTGCTTCTCCGCGATAACCTGGTTGAACAATTGCAGTATTTTTAGTAACTACATTCAAACGACGGTGTTGGTGACCAGTTAAAAAGACATCTACTTCAGGAATTTCAGTTAAAATCTTATAGCCTTCATTTTCACCACGATGTGGCTCAGTAGCTTCGCCAGTTTCTGGATCACTTTCAAATCCACCGTGGTACATTACAGCTAAAATATCTACTTGTGGCCGTAAAATTTTGGCATAATGCTTAATCTTTTCATATGCGGATGCAAATTCTAGACCAGCCACATTTTCTTTAGGTTCCCAATGAGGAATATATTGAGTGGTAATACCTAAAATACCAATCTTTAAGCCGTTTCTCTTAATGATGATATATTCACGACCAAAAAACGGCACCTTAGTTTCAGCATCTAAAACATTGTCATTAATAATTGGAGCCTTATTATTATCAACGTAATAGCTTAAATAATCTAATCCAAAATTAAAATCATGATTACCCAAACAACGTGCATCATACCCTACTGCATTATATGCTTCAGTAAATTTGCGTAAATCACTATAATCACCAGTAGAATGAGCATATGAAGCAAGTGGAGAACCTTGAAGGCAATCACCAGCATCAGTGACAACAACATTATTATCACCATACTTTTTCTTTTCAGCTTTAATCACTGAACTAACTCTGCTTAAACTAAAAGGTGCATTATAATCAGTCTTATTTTGATAATCTGTTGGCAGTAAAAAGCCATGAGTATCACTAGAGTGTAAAAATACTAATTTCATCTTTCTGTTTCCTTTTCTTAGGCATAAAAAAAGACACCATCATTCCAGGTGCCTTTTAATTAGTTATTGCCGTTATCGTTGTTATTTACAACTTGACGACCCTTGTAATAACCCTTTGGTGAAACACGGTGGCTTAAGCGGTATTCACCAGTAGTTGCATCATAGTGCATTGCTGGAACACTCAACTTAATATGACCACGACGTGAACGTTTCTTTTGTTTAGAAGTATGTCTTGCAGGAACTGCCATTTAATTGATCTCCTTTATTGTAGTCTTAAGCTTCAGGATTAATTAACCCTGAATTACTCACGTGATTCAATCATACTATTCAATTAAGAATAAATCAAGATCTATTCTTGGTTCTTCTTGTTTTTATTTAAAATTGAACCGAAATATTGCTTATCTTTCTCTTTTTTATCACGGCCGAAAAACCAAGCAATAATCATCCCAATAATTACCATCACTACCAAAATAACGATTAATGGCAATCTAACTTTAAAAAAGCCAAAATTAATTGCTACTGGTGCGGTATTTAGAACGACGAAAATTACCGCAATTAAAGCGATAATTGAGCCTATAATTAGATTCTTCTCTTTTTCCATTTCCAATTACTTTCTAGAAGCAAATTTTAAAGAAAGCTTATCACCAAGTGCTGGGAATAAGTTGTAAAGTTTTGCCAATACAGCCAAGCTTAATGGCAAATTAAGTTCACGCTTATCGCTGCCAAAGAAATGGACAACTTGCCAAGCTACATCATCTGGATCAAGCATAAACTCTTGTACATTTTCCACATAGTTGCCTGTCTTATCAGCAATGTTAAAGAAGTTAGTGTAAACAGGACCTGGGTTAACTGTCATCACTTTAACACCGAATGGCTTAAGTTCTAGACGCAGTACATTTGAGAATTGAATAACTGCAGCCTTAGAAGCACTGTAAGCAGCTGACTTAGTAGTTGGAACTTTACCAGTAATTGAACCGAAGTTAATGATTTGACCGGTCTCTTGTTCCATCATGACGCGACCGACCAATCTAGTGAAGTACATCAAACCTAAAACATTTACTTGGAATATGTTGGTTACATCTTGCATCTTTTGTTCCATAAATTCTTCGAACTTACCAAAGCCCGCACAGTTAACTAAGAAATCAATATGCTTAACTTGCTTGGTGATTTCATCAAAAGCCTTTTCAATATCATCAGGCTTGCCCATATCTGTTGGGAAAACGTAAGCTTCTGCACCAGATAATTCTCTAGCTTCTGCCGCAATTTCGTCCAGACGTTCTTTTCTTCTAGCAATCAAAATGACGGTAGCACCGCGGCCAGCACTTTCAAGAACAATTGAACGACCAATACCGCTTGAAGCACCAGTAACAATAACAACTTTATTTCTTAATGAATCTTTCATTCTTCTGAACCTTTCATTGGAATATTAACTTGATCAAAATCATTAACTAATATTGTATTCGGGAAAACCTTCTTAGCTTGACTCTCAAGTTTTTTGGCCTTGCTACCCATATAACGAGCAGAAATATGACTCAAGCATAGCTTCTTAACATTTTCCTCTTTAGCAATTTTAGCTGCTTGAACAGAAGTTGAATGGTAATAACTATGAGCCATCTTAGCTTCATTCCCGGCAAAAGTTGACTCATGAACTAAAACATCAGCATCCTTTGCCAAACGAGCAATACTTGGTGTAGACCGAGTATCGTAAATAATGGTGACAATTCTACCTGGCTTTTCAGCACCTAAAAAGTCCTTGCCATTTAGCACCGTTCCATCAGCTAAAGTAACTTGCTCACCTCGTTTTAATTTCCCCAGAAGTGGGCCGTTAGGAATATTATACTTTGCTAGTTTATCAATTAAAAGTTCACCAGGGTGAGAATCTTCCACTACTCTAAATCCAAAACTAGGTATTCTGTGATCTAATCGATCAGTATAAACACGAAATCCCTTATCCTGACAAATTAAACCTGGTTTAGATAATTCCACAAACTTAATTGGATACGATACTTTAGTTCTTGATACTTTCAATGAAATTTTAACAAATTGTTCAATACCAGCAGGACCATAAATAGTTAATGGACCTACATCCCCTTGAAAAGATCGAGTTGAAAGAAGTCCTGGTAAGCCAAAAATATGATCACCATGATTATGCGAAATGAAAATTTTAGTGATTTTGCGTAATCTAATATTTGTTCTTAAAATCTGATGCTGAGTAGCTTCCCCTACATCAAACAGCCAAATTTCATTAAGTTCGTCCAGCAGTTTTAAGGCTACGCTAGAAACATTTCTCTGCTTGGATGGCTGCCCTGCACCTGTGCCTAAAAATTGTATTTCCATGAAAATCCTATTCTACTTTAAAATTTTGAATGTTTAACAATTGTTTTAGTAACAAACGCACTGTAATATTCAGATCCCTTGATATTAGGGTGCGTATGGTCTCCGTAGAACCAATTTGGATGATTCTTCGAATATGAATACCAATCAATTATTATAAGATTATGATAGCGTTTTGCACCTTGTGTTAGCAAATCATTCACTGGTTTTTGCCAATCTCTAGATGGTACATGAACGTTAATCCAGAATACTTTTCTCTTAGGTCCAACTTGATGCATAAGTCGATCTAGGTCACCCATAGAAAATGGACCATTTGTACCTAAACCAATCAAAACATTGTCGGCCAAAGCTCCCTGTCTTTGATAACTATCTAATAAACCAAAAGCTACATTTAATTGTCTAGAAACTGCCGCATCAACTAATGCCATAGGCATTAATTTCTTTAAATTATCGCTAGAACCAGCCATGACAGAGTCACCAATTGCTGTAACCTGAATTCTTTGAGCTAATTGCAGATCGAGTTGTGAAATTCCATATTTAACATATGATTTATTAACTGGATGCTTCTTAGCAGCTTTTTCTGCCTGTCTAATAACCTTAGATTTATTTTCTTTTTTCTGCTTTTGCTTTTTTAGCTTTTTAATTAACTTGGCATTATCGCTTTTTTGTTTCTTGGTATTTTTTTTAATTCTTTGAGCTAGTTGGGTTTTATTAAAATCTTCCGCCTTAGCTCTAGGAGAAACAGCGATTGCGATACTACCTAAGATCAAAACGAATGCTGCAAAGACAGCTTGGGCCTTTTTAACGTAATCTCTAGTCTCTAAGTTCGAGATTCGTGCAAAGTAAGCTTTAGTTTTGTCCCAAGTGATTTTGCCCATTGGTTTTTCAATTAAGCGATAAGTTATCTCACTAATAAGCAAAATCAAAATGACTTCAATCACATGATAAAGAACTGGGTGATCACCAATGTTAGTAAACTTGTCTTCAAAGAAAATCATTACTGGAAATTGGTAAAGATAAATGCCGTAGCTTCTTGAACCAATCCAATCGAAAATGACATTGGTCATTATTTTATTCCAGTGGCTAGCAGGATAAGCTATTATTCCTGCAAATACGCAAACAATTATTGTAAATAGCAGCATCCCACCACAATAAGCAAATGCTTGTTGTGGATTCATTGCCTTTGAAAAGTACATCACTAAAAGCAAAATAAAGGAAACTAAACCTACCAAATCAAGTATCCTAGTAGATTTTTTTGGCACGTTAGGATTGAGCTGCTCTATTGGCCAAATAACCGCTAAAGCTGCTCCTAAACCTAATGAAAAGAAACGCGTATCCGTTCCATAATAAATACGGTTAATATCTGCTTTGAGCAAGTATAAAACTAGCATCTCAATAGCAGAGGCTACTGAAAGGCCAATCAGAATCCAAAAGATATTCTTCTTTTTCTTTACCAGTTTGACCAGCAAGTAAATAACAATTGGCCATAAAATATAGAACTGCCCTTCTAATGACATCGTCCATAGGTTAGTAAATGGTGATTCATTAGCCGCAAAACGTTCAAAGTAGCTTTGTCCATTATGAATCTGCCAAAAGTTATAAACATTCAATAAATTGGCCAGTACAATTTGGTTCAATTTTGCCAAAAGATTGCGTTGAAATAGAAAAATGTACGCCGCACTTAGCCACAAAACTGATATTAATTGCGGATATATCTTCTTAATTCTATTTAAGTAAAAGCGTTTATTATTGTATTCTCCTGTCCTGTCATATGAATTAAGCATATGATCGGTCACAAGATAACCTGAGAGCACGAAAAAAATCGGCACACCCAGGTACCCTCCCATAAACAAATTAGGATCGAGGTGATAAAGTATTACCCCAATCACCGCTAATGCTCTAAGTCCAGAATAACCTGTAATAAACCGATGTCTTCTCATAATCTATCCCTACTCATTTTATTGTATAAATTCAAAGACAAACTCGCCAATAGCAACATCGTCTCCGTTAATTGCACCCTTTTCACGCAAGGCATCATCAACGCCTAAACGCTTAAGGCGTCTAGCCAATCTCATAATACCGTCTTGGTGATCCAGATTAGTCATTTGTACCAATCTCTCTAATTGTTCACCTTTAACAACGAATTCATGCTCACCGACTCTTTCAACAGTAAACTCGTTCTTTTGTGGTGCCTTGTACTTGTATTCCCTTGTCTTCTCAACAGTCTTAGGTTCTTCTTGTGCACGTTCCTTTTCAACTTCTGCAACTAAGTTAGCAGTGTCGCTCATTAATTTTTGTACACCTTGGTGCGTTACACTAGAAATCTCATAAATTGGTTCGTCATTACCTTCCTTTTGCAGAGCTGCTTTAAATTCTTTTAGCTTATCTTCTGCTCCAGGAATATCCATTTGTGAAGCAACGATTAATTCACGTTTCTTTGACAAATCGTTTTCGTAATTATGCAATTCTTTTCTGATGGTGTGATAATCATCAATTGCTTCACGACCATTATTTGGATCCATTGATACCAAATGCAGAATTACCTTGGTTCTTTCAACGTGACGCAAGAATTGAATACCCAATCCAACACCTTGACTAGCACCTTCGATTAAACCAGGCAAGTCAGCCATTGAAAAATCACGACCATCTGGCAAAATAACCATACCTAAATTAGGAGTCAAAGTTGTAAATTGGTAAGCCGCAATCTTTGGCTTAGCCTTAGTTGTAACTGATAAAAGCGTAGATTTACCAACTGATGGGAAACCTACTAAACCTACATCAGCTAACAATTTAAGTTCCAAGCGTAAGACTCGATCTTCGCCAGGTTCACCATTTTCAGCAATTTCAGGTGCTGTGTTAACACTTGTAGCAAAGTGAATATTGCCGCGGCCGCCACGACCGCCGTGAGCTACAACTAATTCTTGACCTTTTTCTACTAAGTCACCGATCAATTCACCGGTATTAAAATCATAAACGGTTGTCCCCACAGGTACCTTCAAGTAGAGGTCCTTAGCTGCACGACCATATTGGGATTTTATTCGACCATTTTCACCACTATCGGCTTTAAACTTGCGTCGGTAACGGAAATCCATTAAAGTACGCAAACCACTATCTGCAACAAAAATAATGCTGCCGCCGCGGCCGCCATCACCGCCTGCTGGTCCGCCATTTGGAACATATTTTTCATGGCGGAAAGCCACCATGCCATCGCCGCCTTTTCCGGCTTGGACTTCAATTTTAGTCTGATCAACAAATGTAGGCATGTTTATCTCTTCCTTCCGTCTCAATCTAACTTTTATACTATACCACACAAATACGCTCAACAGCGCGAATTCTGGGTTTTACAACATTAATTTTACAGTTTGTGCTTGGGGTAATGTCAACCCTGCTGCACGCAAATCATCCACTGATGCTTCTTTAATTTTCTTCAAGGAACCAAACTTGCGCAATAACTTATTCCGGCTCTTGGGTCCAATTCCCTTAATTGAATCTAACCGGCTAGATAAAGCATTTTTAGCATGTCTTCTACGGTGAAAAGTGATGGCAAAACGGTGAACTTCATCCTGAATTCGAGTCATTAAATAAAAGCCTTCAGATTTTGGATTCAACGGTATTAGTTTTAATGGCATGCCGTTAATCGGATCACCAAACAGCAAATGGTTAGTCCGGTGTTTGTCATCCTTTACCATACCCGCTACCGGAATATTTAAATTAAGCTCATTACGCAAAACATCCTCACAAGCATCAACCTGAATTTGACCACCGTCCATCAAAATCAGATCTGGCATCTTCTTATGTTCGCGCAATAAACGACCATATCGACGGCGAACAACTTCACGGGTATTGCGAACTTCATCGCCTCCGTTTTGATGTTCAACTTCGCCTTTTAACTTATATTTACGGTAAGCCGTTTTATCAGGTTCTCCATCTTTGAATACTACTAAAGCAGAAACTGGATCTGCTCCTTGAATGTGCGAGTGGTCAAAACTTTCAATAATGTGGCCATATGGCAAGCCTAGTGCATCGAAGATTTCTTTTTGGGCACCTTTGGTCTTACGGTTGCCTAGTTCTAATAATCTAAACTTATCGTCTAACTTCAACTTAGCATTGTCTTTAGCCATATCAAGCAAGGACTTCTTTTGACCACGCTGAGGAGTTCTAACCGGTACTGTTAAAACCTCTGCTAAAGTAGCATTATCAAATCCTGCTGGAATCAATACTTCTTTAGGAAGAACACGGTTTTTTTGACCATAAAATTGCACAATAAAAGAAGTAAAGGCGTCTTCTGGATCAGTGGTGTCAGTCAATGGAAACATGCGCGTCTCACGCCGCAATAATTTGGCCTGACGCAAGAAGAAAATCTGAATAGAAATCCATGATTTATCAACATAATAGTTAAAAATATCACGTTGAGTATTATCATTAGAAATAATTTTCTGCTTTTCAACAGTTTCTTCAATATATTTTAACTGATCACGTATCTCCGCAGCTCTTTCAAATTCAAGCTGTTCAGAAGCCTGCTCCATTTTTTGAGTTAAATCTTGCTTAACTGCACCGATATCTCCATTCAAAAAACGTTTGATCTTTTTAATCTGCTCATCGTACTCCTTTTGAGGAACCTTTTTAAAGCAAGCACCTAAGCATTGCCCCATATGATAATAAAGACATGGACGTCCTTGATAACCATGACAGCGTCTTAATGGAAAAACTTTTTGAATAAACTTCAAGGTAGCCTGTGCAGCATAGACATTGGGATAAGGCCCAAAATAGTAGCCACCATCTTTACGTACAATACTTGTTAAACGTGTCTGAGGATCATGTTCCCGTGTAATTTCAATATACGGATAGCCTGTCCCTTGCTTTAATTGCACATTGTAATATGGTTGGTATTTCTTGATTAAAGTAATTTCTAATAAAAAGGCTTCTTTGTCTGTAGAAACAGTAATGATGTCATAATCTCTAATTTCACGAACAAGTTCTGCCCTTCGTCCTACTTGTTTGCTTTTAAAATAAGAACGTACTCTATTTTTTAGATTTTTAGATTTGCCAACATAAATAACCGTACCATTAATATCTTTCATCAAATAACAGCCCGGTTTCTCTGGTAAAAGTTTTAATTTATTTTCAATTAATTGTGTTGCCATTATTCTCATCCTAACAAAAATTCGTATGTAATAGTGTACCACAGCTTTTTTAAGAAGATATTAACTTTGCTCACAAGCCATAGCTATTTATATCAAAATTTGCTAAATTAAATGTACATTGATATAGAAATATAAAGGATACATGATGACTAATTTTGTTTTTGACTTAATCAACCAATTTGGCTACATGGCCATCAGTTTTCTAATTGCTATCGAAAACGTTTTTCCGCCAATTCCTTCCGAAGTAATTCTTTCTTTCGCTGGCTTTGCTACACACCACTCACAAATGACAGTTGTGGGAACAATTATTGCCTCTACTATTGGTGCAGTACTTGGAGCCTTAATTTTATACGGTGTTGGTTGGTTCCTAAATGAAGAACGTTTAGAACGCATCATAGATCACAAAGCGTTCAAAATGCTTGGCTTTAAAAGAGGAGATGTACAAAAGGCCATTAATTGGTTTGATAAGTATGGCACAGGCGCTATTTTCTACGGACGCTGCATCCCTGTCGTACGAAGCTTAATCTCTATTCCAGCAGGAACCGCAAAAGTAAAAATGTCTAAGTTCTTAATTTACACTACCTTAGGAAGCTTAGTCTGGAATACAATTTTAGTAGCTTTAGGTTCATACATGGGAGAAAAATGGCAAGTTATTGTTACTATCTTTGAAGAATACTCTTTAATCATTGCCGGCTTAAGTGTGGTCACAATGATCTGCTTTTCATTCAAGTGGTACAAACAAAAAATTAAGAATTAACACAAAAAGTCCTATTTATTGCAAAATAGGGCTTTTTATTCTTCAAAAAATTAAAAATATAATGTAAAATTAATCTAACTTTATTTTAAGGGATGATATAATGAGATTTAATATTTTCAGAAAACAAAGCATTCAAAATTATCTGGGTAAAGATATTAAATTTGCCAAGACAATGAATGCAGTAGACTTAATGTCCCTCGGGGTAGGTGCTGTAATTGGTACTGGGATTTTCATCTTACCAGGAACAGTAGCCGCTACCCTAGCCGGGCCAGGTGTAAGTTTATCATTCGTAGTAGCTGCTATAGTTTGTGCGCTTGCAGGGATGTGTTACGCCGAATTTGCTTCAGCTATTCCAGTTGCTGGTAGTGCCTATTCATACGGGAATATTGTGTACGGTGAATTTGCCGGCTGGATTATCGGTTGGGCTTTAATTCTTGAATACATGCTCTCTGTAGCTACAGTAGCCGCTGGTTGGTCCTCTTATTTCAGCTCTTTTATTAGTCCATTCGGCCTCAAAATTCCCCATGCCGTTTCAGGACCAATGGATCTAAGTCATGGTGTTTATTTTGACCTAGTGTCCGTTTTAATCATTCTCTTGATCAGTATTTTGCTTTCTCGAGGAATGAAAAATTCAATTAAGATCAATATCGTAGCAGTATTTATCAAAATTGCTATTATCTTAATTTTCATCTTTGCCGGCTTACACTTTATTAAACCAGCAAATTATCATCCATTTTTGCCATATCATTTTTCAGGCGTAATCAAGGGGGCAACCACGGTTTTCTTTGCCTTTCTTGGATTCGATGTAGTTTCTTCTTCCGCTGCCGAAGTTAAAAATCCTAAGAAAAACATGCCACTAGGAATTATTGGTACTTTAGCAATTGCGGCTCTGCTATACTTTGGCGTATCAATTGTCTTAACAGGAATGGTTAACTATACCAAATTAAACGTTTCTAACCCTGTTGCTTTTGCTTTACAATACGTTCACCAAAATTGGGTGGCAGAATTGCTGTCATTTGGGGCAATGCTCGGAATGGCTACTATGATGTTGACTATGATTTATTCAAGTTCTCGTTTAATTTATGCCATGGCTAGAGATGGCCTGCTTCCAACTACTTTCAGCAAGTTAGACAAAAAACACAATTCTCCTCAAAACGCATTAGTAGTAGTAACTATTATTATTGCTCTTGGTGCAGCATTCTTCTCAGTAGATCAATTAGCTAACTTGGTTAACTTCGGTACTCTTTTTGCCTTTACGTTAGTATCTTTCGGTATTTTAAAACTAAGAAAAAGAACAGATATTACCAACGATGGCTTCAAAGTTCCAGGTTATCCATACTTACCTATTATTTCTAGTTTAATCTGTATCTTTATGATTTGTCATTTAAGTTCTGAAGTATATCTAATGGCTGTCATTTGGCTAGTAATTGGAACTGTTATTTACTTTGTCTACGGCTACCATCACAGCCAACTCGATCACGACTAACATACCCAAAATTATGTAAAATAAAAACAGCAATTTCAAAATTGCTGTTTTTTATATTGTCTTTAATTAATTTGATTGATGGCTTTGCCATCCTTAAAGAAGGATAAAACATTATTGGCTGCTTCTTTAGATAAATTAAATCTAGCAACATGAGTAGCTGAACCAACATGTGGAGTCATAATTACATTGTCCATCTCCACTAATTCTTGTCTAGGATGTGGCTCATTTTCAAAGACATCTAATGCTGCACCAGCAATTTCATCATTCTTTAAAGCAGAAATCAAAGCGTCACTATCAACTAAAGAACCGCGAGCTACATTGATTAAAAATGCAGTGTCCTTCATTTGTTTAAACACATCGGCATTAATAATGTGGTAAGTTTCATCGGTTGCAGGAGCATGTAAACTTAAGAAATCAGCATTCTTAATTAATTCATCAAAGTCAACATACTTAGCATCAAGTTCCGCTTCAATTTTTTCATCAAGTTGATGACGATTATGATAGATAACCTTCATCCCCAATGCCTTAGCAAAACGAGCAACTTGCTGACCGATTCTACCCATGCCTAAAATTCCCAAGGTTTTGCCTTCGATTGAATAGCCTTGATTATCATATTCATCAGCATTTAAAAATACGCCTTCACGTAAAGTATGATCATAGTAACGAATTCGACGTGCAGAAGCTAAAATCATTGTTAGAGCTAATTCAGCAGTTGGACGCAGAACACTTTCAGGACAATTTGAAACTACAATTTCGTTTTCCTTTGCATATTCCGTATCTACATGATCAAAGCCAACACCATATGTTGAAATTATTTTTAAATTCTTGGCTGTGTCGATCATTTGCTTATCAAAAATCATCTTAGCAACAATTACACCATCATATTCGGCGATATGATCTAAAACCCATTGGCGATCATCATCTGGACGATGACCTACAGGTCCAATAGTTATATCACATACTTCTTTTAAGTATTCTTTTCTTAAGTCAAGATACTACAAATTTGTTTAAATTAACATCTATTTTGCAAATTTATTAATTGCAAGAGCTACGCCATCATGATCACAATCAGCGGTTACGGCATCGGCATGCTCTTTAGTATAATCAACTGCATTGCCCATTGCCACTCCGACACCAGCATATTCTAGCATGGGTGCATCATTTGCCTGATCACCTAAAGCCATAACATTTTTGGGAGCGATTTTCAAATAATCGCACAGTCTTCTTAGTCCAGTCCCCTTATCAACTCCGGCTGCAGTCGCTTCATAATAAAATGGCTCAGTTTTAGAAAAAACTACCCGATCCTTCATCTTTTGAAATAATGGACTCGTAATTTTACTATCTAAGTAATCTGGATCATCAATATACATACATTTAATAATTGGAATGTGGCGCATCTCTTCTTGAGTTCGATAAGACACTTCTAATTTAACTACACGCGAATTATAAATTGTATAATGTCCTAAATCTCGATTAGCTGTGTAAATTCGATCTAGGCTTACGCTGTGAAAATGCAAGTTCAATTTACGTGCAATTGCTTCAAGATCAATATAATCATCATATTTCAAGCCTTGTTTGAAAATAACCTGACCATTGGTTGATTCAACTACTGCCCCATTAAAACTGACCACATACTCATTATCTTGCTTATTTAAGCCTAGTTCATCTAAATACCGCTGTGCACCAGATAGAGGACGACCTGTACAAATAACTATTTGTTTACCTTTATCTCTAGCAGCCAAAACGGCTTTTTTAACTGCTGGCGTTATTTCTTTTTTAGAATTAACTAAGGTCCCATCAATATCGATTGCTATTAATTTTATTTCGTTCATTTTTCTTTCTTAAAATAAATAAGTATCGTTTATCGCGATACTTATTAAACAGCTACATTTTGGTCATTCTCCTTGAGCTTGACCAATTTTTTCATATCCTCATCACTAATTTGAAAATTGATATTCAAATTTTCTTTCATTTCCGCAACATTATCGCTCTTTGGCAATACAATGCATCCAAGTTGTAAATCAAAGGCTAACATTAATTGAGCCGGACTTACATTATATTTCTTTGCATATTTATTTATTTTCGGATCTTTAAGTAATCGTCCATGTGCTAATGGTGAATAAGCTTCAATTTTAATATCCAAATCATTGCAATATTTCATCAAATCCATTGGTACCTTATTAATATGGACCTCAATTTGATTAACTACAGGCTTTATCGTGCCATTATTGACAATGTTTGCCACGTCTTCTTGCAAAAAATTAGATACGCCAATTGATCTAACCTTACCTGCTTTTACAGCTTCCTCCATTGCACGCCAATTTTCTAGATTTCCTTCAAAATGGCGGTCGTTGGTTCGATTTACTTCAATCCAAGGTTTTGCGGTGAATGAATAAGCAATAAATCAATATACTTCAAGCCAAAACGGTCTAAGGCTTCGTCTATCGCTTCCTTAGTACCTTCATAGTCTTTAACCGCAGTTGGCAACTTAGTTGTTAAAAATATATCACTACGTTCAATATCGGAGTTCCAAATACCTTTACCGACTCCCCTTTCATTGCCGTAGTCCTTGGCAGTATCAAAGGCACGGTAGCCAACATCAATTGCCTGGCGTACTGTTTTTCTAACATCATCATTATTGATTAACCAAGTTCCCAATTGAATTTGAGGAATTTCTACTCCGTTATTAAGCGTCAAAGTCTTTCCAAATTTCACACTTTCACACCTCTATACCTTTGTTTTAGATGTCTCTACTTTTTAAAAATCAATCCATGAATAGCTTTTTACTTCCATGCTATATTTAGCATACATCAAAGTATAATCAAATCCTATACATATATTTATTTTTTCGTATGGGTTTCAACATCTTTTTCTTCAGCTTAGGCATTGATATAAAGCAACTATTATAGCTTTATTATTTGCTTAGCTAAAGTATATATAATATACAAATATAGTTATAAAAAAGAAAGAGCTGATTTACGTTTCATCAACTCTTTCTCTTCAGTCTCTTAATTCCCACAACCTATAATACTATTTTTAAATATTTAAACAATCTAGTAAATTAAGATGTTATTTTTGAAATGTTATTTTTACCAGCTAAAAAAGCGAGGCACTTAAAGCGTTTACACATAATTTTATGTGTTATTTTACAAAAGTGTTACATCATTCTTCAAAATAATGTGTATATGAATATTATTTGAGCTTATCGGCGATCTTTTTTACTAAACCCTTCGCAATTGCCTGCTTAGACATCAATGGCCATTTATCTATCCTTGTATTGTTTTGCTCTAAAATAACGACTTGGTCTTGATCATTACCAAAAACATTCTTCGAAACATCATTGGCTACAATCATATCTGCACCCTTACTCATTAATTTCTTTTGTGCGTTTTTAAGTAAATCATTCGTTTCCGCTGCAAAGCCAACTACTACTTGATTTGCCTTTTTATGACGCGCGACTTCACGCAAAATATCCTTAGTTTTTACTAGAGTTAAAGATAAAGTATTTTGCTCAGGATCTTTCTTTAATTTATGGTCGGCCACCTTTGCCATTCGCCAATCTGCTACCGCTGCAGCCATAACCAAAGCATCCCCCTGCTCAAATTCTCTCTTCACTGCAGTTAACATCTCTTCACTACTTGCTGCATGAATCAATTCAATATTGCCTGCCTTAGGTAGTTCAACTGAAACATTGCCATAAATCAACTTTACTTGTGCACCAGCATCTGCTGCTTCTTGGGCTATAGCAATCCCCATTTTTCCACTTGAACGATTGCCAATAAAACGAACTGGATCGATTGCCTCTTGTGTTCCACCAGCTGTTACTATGACTGTTTTATTTTTCAGGATCTTATTTTGATTCAAGATATTCTCTACCCAAGCTGTAATTTCTTCAGGTTCAGGCATTCTGCCTTTAGCAACATAACCTTCAGCAAGCATCCCTGTGGCTGGTTCCATTACATGAACGCCATCTCTTTTTAAAAGTGATACATTGCGCTTGGTTGCAGGATTATTCCACATTTGATCATTCATAGCAGGCACAACTAATTTAGGTGCTTTTGTTGCCAAAATAGTTGTACTAGCTGCATCATCTGCAATTCCATTAGCCATTTTACTGATAAAGTTTGCTGTTGCAGGGACAACCAAAGCTAATTGACTCCAACGCGCTAAGTGCACATGAGGGATGCTAGCCTCATTTTCTTTTTCCCATAGATCATCTAAAACCGGATATTTTGTTAAAGCTGCCAAAGTATTAGTCGTTACAAAATGCTCTGCATTTTTGGTCATCACTACCCAAACATCATGCCCTTGTTTTTCTAAATTACGAACGACTTGAACAGCTTTATAAGCCGCAATTCCGCCTGTTAAATAAACTGTTATTCGTGTCATTTCTTTTGTTCCTCTTCTAAAATCATTCGTTTTCATTTTATCTCATTCCAGAAAATAGTAGAATAATTTATAGGGGTTAGATTTTGGAGGATAAAATAAAAAAGTGAGATTCATAGCAAAGATAATAGTTTCTTGTCTATTATTGATTACCCTTTCATCCTGTAGTTTTAATAAACAAGCAACTTCATATCCCAAGGTTAAAACAATTAAAGTAGTTGACGAACCGATTTTTCTTAAAAAGCCTCAAATTAGCAAAATGATTCCTTATTCACCATTAAGATTAAAAGATTTATCTACCAAAAAAACGATCTATATTAATCCAAACCAAATTTTGGAGCATTCAAAGAAATGACTAGGTTCATTTCTTTTTTAATTTGCATATAAAAAGGTTGTCATATATAAATTGGTCCTATAAAATTTAAGTAATACAGAAAGGAACTTCATATATGCCAAATTTATCTAATGATTTAAATTCAATTATTAACAAAAGACTTAATAATTTATCTGCTTCAAAAATTCGGGCATTTGATCAAAAGGTTTCAGGTATCCCTAGTATTATCAAATTAACTATCGGTGAGCCTGACCTTGCTACGCCTGAACATGTTAAGCAAGCGGCCATCGCTGATATTCAAGCTGATGATTCGCACTATGCTCCTCAAGCCGGAAAGCCGGAACTTCTTGACGCCATCAGCAACTATCTTGACCGTTCAATCGGTGTTCATTATGATCCAAAAAGCGAAATTTGCGTTACTGTCGGAGCTACTGGTGCTTTAAACGATGTATTTATGACCTTGTTAAATCCTGGTGATAAGATTTTAGTACCTACTCCTGTATGGGCATTATATTTCCAATTAATTAAGATGACTGGTGCAATCCCTGTTCAGATTGATACTAAGAAAGATGGCTTTATTTTAACCCCTGAACATTTGCGTCATGTTTTAGAGGGTCGTGGTAAAGGCGCAAAAGCAATCATCTTAACTGATCCATCTAATCCAACCGGCCGTGTTTACCCAGCAGAGACATTGAAGGCTTTAGCTGAAGTTATTAAAGAATATAAGATCTTCTCTGTCACTGATGAAATCTACGCTGAATTAGTTTACGGCAATGCCGAACACCATTCACTTTCAGAATATATTCCTGAGCACAACATCCTTATTTCAGGTTTATCTAAGGCATATGCAATGACTGGTTGGCGTTTAGGTTATATTGCTGGTCCAAAGCAAATCATGCAAAGCATTCGCAAAATCAATGCCTTTTTAGTAACCTCAGTAACAGACAATGTTCAAATGGCTGCTGTAGAAGCTTTAAATAATGGCCAAGATAATCCAATTCAATCACGCAAGATTTATGAAAGTCGCTTGCAATTTATGCAAACTGGTTTGGAGAAGTTAGGCTTTGAAATGGCCACTCCACAAGGTGCCTTTTACATCTTTGCCAAGATTCCTGAAAAATATGGTACTGATGATGAAACCTTTGCATATGAATTAGCTCAAAAAGCAAAAGTTGGTGTTACCCCTGGCCGTTACTTTGGTAAAGGTGGCGAGGGATACGTTCGACTTTCCTACGCTTCATCAACTGAGCAATTACAAGAAAGTCTTCGTCGAATTACTGACTTTGTTAATAACTTATAAATCCATACTAAAAAAGAGCGATCCAACGATCGCTCTTTTTTATTTGTCTTTTATTCTACTTATTCCAAGTTGAGTTTTCTTTAGCATCTTCAGCGGCTAAATCTTCAAGACGCTTTTCAGCTGCCTTGACACTATCTTCATACTTAGCTTCAACTTCAATACCCAAGTCATTCAATTGTTGATCTGCAACTGGAGCTGGAGCGTGCATCATAGGTTCTGAAGCACTAGCGTTCTTAGGGAATGCCAATACGTCACGGATGTTGTCCTTATCAGCAAGCATCATAGCGAATCTGTCAAGACCGATTGCCAAACCTGCGTGAGGTGGGAAGCCCATGTCTAAGGCGTCAAGCAAGTAACCGAATTGTTCATAAGCACGCTTTTCAGTAAAGCCTAATGCCTTGAACATGTTTTCTTGGATTGAACGCTTGTGGATACGGATTGATCCACCACCCATTTCGTCACCGTTCATTACGATATCGTAACTACGAGCATGTGCCTTGTGTGGTTCAGTAGTCAAAAGTTCTACACCCTTGTCGTCTGGCATAGTGAATGGGTGGTGAGCTGCTACCCAACGACCAAGACCTTCATCGTATTCGAATAATGGCCAGTCAACAACCCAAACAAAGTCGTAAACGCCCTTTGGAATAATGCCAGTTTCCTTAGCAAATTCACGACGAAGGTGGTTCAAACTGTCACAGCAGACCTTCCACTTATCAGCGATGAATACAACTAATTCTCCGCCTTCAAGATCGAATTCTTTCTTCAAAGCTTCCTTGTTTTCGTCAGTTAAGAAACGAGCAACCGGACCTGAGAATTCGCCATCTTCAAACTTAACCCAAGCTAAGCCCTTTGCATGGAAACGCTTGATGAATTCTGCCTTTTGGTCGATCTTCTTACGTGAGTATTCCTTAGCACCATTCTTAACAGCGATACCCTTAACAAAACCGCCATCAGCGATTGCACCTGAGAAGACTTTGAAGTCGCTGTCCTTAAAGATTGGGCTTAAGTCATGAATAAGCATACCGTAACGAGTATCAGGCTTATCACAACCGTACTTGTTCATTGAATCGGTCCATGAAATACGCTTAATTGGAGTCTTAAGGTCGATGCCCTTAACGTCCTTCATAATCTTCTTCAAAAGACCTTCAGTGTAGCCTTGAATAGTTTCTTCGTCTGCAAATGACATTTCCATATCGATTTGAGTAAATTCTGGTTGACGGTCACCACGAAGGTCTTCGTCACGGAAACAACGAGCCAATTGGTAGTACTTGTCAAAGCCAGCACCCATGAGCAATTGCTTGAACAATTGTGGTGATTGTGGAAGTGCGTAGAAGCTACCTGGGTAAATTCTTGATGGAACTAAGTAGTCACGCGCACCTTCTGGAGATGACTTACCTAAAATTGGAGTTTCAATATCGATAAAGCCATTTTCATCAAAGAATTCGTGAGTAGCACGCAAAATCTTTGAACGTAAGATAATAGCTTGTTGAACTTCTGGACGACGAAGGTCAAGGTAACGATACTTCAATCTAGTTTGTTCTGAAATTTCAACGCCATTCTTAATTTCAAATGGAGGGTTCTTAGCCTTGTTCAAAACAATAATATCAGTTGCATCAACTTCAACTTGACCAGTCTTCATGTCAGGGTTTACTTCTGAACGCTTAACTACCTTACCCTTAACTTGAAGTACGTATTCATTACCAAGTGAGTCGGCAATGTCCATTAACTTCTTACCGGAGTCCTTGTTAACAACGATTTGTACGATACCTGCACGGTCACGTAAATCGATAAATACCAAGTTACCAAGGTTACGTACACGTTGTACCCAACCATAAAGGTTTACATTTTCACCAATATATTTTTCAGTAATATTGCCACAATAATCTGTTCTTTTTTCGATTTTTTCCATTATTACTAGTCCTTTAATTCTTTCATTACTTTATTCATATCATTAATATCTTCAAGGCTAAGATCAATGGTCTTACCGTCAGCTAAACGCTTAACATTCAAGATGCCATTTTCAAGTTCTTTTTCACCTAAAGTGATTACATACTTGGCACCTTCACGGTCAGCCTTCTTGAATTGGCCCTTAAGCTTCTTCTGGTTAACATCAAAATCAGCTTCAAAGCCTTGCTTACGCAAGCTTCTAGCAATTTCGATAGCCTTTTGAGCAGTACCATCACCGATATTAGTAATGAAGAAATCAATGCCTTTATTTTCAAACAAAGCTGGATTTTGCTTTTCAAGAACAAGCATTAATCTTTCTTCACCAATACCAAAACCTACAGCTGGAGTTTGTGGACCATTGAATTCTTCAACCAAATGATCGTAACGACCACCACCCAAAATGGTAGTTGCTGATTCCCAAAGACTCTTATCTTCAACCATGAACTCGAAAATAACGCCAGTGTAATAATCAAGACCACGAACCAAATCATCATCAATCACATAATCAATACCTAATTGATCAAGCATCTTCAAGATTGATTCAAAGTTAGCCTTAGAATTATCATCCAAGAAATCACGAATCTTAGGTGCATCTGGTAAGAACTTCTTATCACGATCATCCTTAGAATCCAAGATACGAAGAGGATTATCACGTAATCTTCTTTGAGAATCTTCAGATAATTCATCCTTAACTGGAGTGAAGTAGTTTACAAGGGCATCGTGGTAGTCCTTACGTACTTGTTCATTACCTAAAGTGTTGATGTGAAGTTGGTAGTTCTTAACGCCCAATTCTGCAAGCAAATCGTGACCCATCATAATGGTTTGAACATCAGAAAGTGGATTGCTTGAACCAAAACTTTCTACACCGATTTGGTGGAATTCACGTTGACGACCTGCTTGAGGACGTTCATATCTAAAAGTAGATTCCATGTAAAATACGTTAAATGGCTTTACTACTTCTGGTGCGTACATCTTGTCTTCAACGTAGGCACGAACTACGCCGGCAGTTCCTTCTGGACGAAGAGCAATATGACGACCACCTTTATCGTTGAAGTCATACATTTGCTTTTCTACGATTTCAGAACTATCGCCGCTTGAACGTGAGAAAATTTCGTAATTTTCAAAACTTGGCGTACGAATTTCACGGTAGTTGGCGCGGTTGAAGAAATTTCTTGCAGTTTCTTCGACCTTTTGCCATGAACCGGATTGTTCAGGCAAAATATCGACTGTACCTTTTGGTTTTTGTACTCTCATTTAATCATCCTTTTTTATTTTGATAACTTTAATAATAAAAAAAGCGCCCTTGAACTAAATCAAGGGCGCTCAAATTAGCACGGTACCACCTTTTTGGTTGCTGCGATTAACGCTCGCCAGACGATCCATTATCTGTTAAAGGTGTCACAGACCGCAATCTATCTGCTCTCTCACCACAATGAGCAGTCTCTTTAAATAGATCTTTGCTAATCTTCATTCTTTGTCATCGATAATTCTTTTTTAGCTTATATTTTTATTGTATTAAAGTCAACCTTTGAAAGCGATTTTCTCTAAAGATCTAACACAATTGTGAATGGACCATCGTTTTCTAAGCTAACTTGCATGTCAGCACCAAACTCACCGGTCTCAACATGGAAGCCATCTTGCTCAAGTTCTTTATTGAAATCTTCCCAAAGTTCTTTTGACTTTGGTGGACGCATTGCTTCAACAAAACTAGGACGATTGCCTTTCTTAGTATTAGCCAATAAAGTAAATTGACTAACACTCAAAATTTCACCGCCAACATCTTTCAAAGATAAATTAGTCTTACCATTTTCATCTTCAAAAATACGCATCTTGGCAATCTTGTCAGCTGCTTTTTTCACAACTGGAAGTTCATCCCCATTTTTGATGCCGACTAATAACATAAAACCCTTGCCAATTTTACCAACGGTTTTACCGTCGATATTTACTTGAGCATGGTTAACTCTCTGAATTACAACTCGCATTAATTATCTGACCTCTTAGTTTCATAAACATCTGGAATATCACGCAACTTGCTTAAAATCTCATCAAGCTGCTGTGAATTCTTAACTGCAACTGTCACATACATATGAGCAATGTTGTCTTCATTAACCTTACCTGAAATATTATTAATATTCTTAGTAAGTGAATTCAACTTATTAATTACATCACTGAGCAAGTTAGAATGATTGTAGCCAAAGACTTCGATATTCGCATTAAATGATTGAACGCTGTTTTCTTCAACATTCTCCCATTCAACATCAATTAAACGGCCTTGCTCTTCTGCTTCCTTAGTAATATTTCTACAATCGGTTCTATGGATAGTCACTCCGCGGCCTTTAGTAACATAACCGATGATCTTGTCACCAGGAACAGGGTTACAACATTTAGCTAAATGAAGCATCAAATCACTAACGCCTTGAATCATGACGCCATTCTTATGCTTGACCTTCATTGTAGAACTAGGGTTTTTCTTTGGTTGCTCATCTTGAATAGACTGCTGACCAGAATTAAGGATCTTTTCTTCTAATTCTTTTTGCTTTTGCTTTTCGTCTTCACGACGTAAGTCAACGGTCAAACGGTTAACAACGGCTTGAGCTGATAAATCACCAAAACCAACTGCAGCATACAATTCTTCCTCAGTATGGTAGTTAAAGTGATCCAACAATTTTTCAACGTGCTCTTTATCCATGAAGTCTTTAGGAGCAAGTCCTTCTTCACGAATCATATTAGCTACCATTTGTTCACCGTGAGTGGTGCTTTCTTCACGGTCTTGGCCTCTGAAGTAACGACGGATCTTGTTACGTGCTCTTGAGGTCTTAACCATATCGGCCCAGTCACGTGAAGGAGTGGCATTAGTTTGCGTCATAATTTCAATGACGTCACCGTTTCTCAACTTGTAGTCAAGTGGAACCAACTTGTTATTTACTTTGGCACCAACCGCATGGCTACCTACTTGGGTGTGAATTGCGTATGCAAAGTCCAAAGTTACAGAACCCTTTGGCAATTCGTAAACTTCACCCTTTGGTGTGAAGACGTAAACACGGTCAGAGAAGATATCACTCTTAACTGACTTCATGAATTCGCCGGCATCTTTAGTTTCATCCTTCAATTCAAGAATTTCACGAACCATGTCTAGCTTTTCACCAGAAGAGCTTTCTTGCACACCAGTGAAGTTACCACGTTTGTATGCCCAGTGTGCGGCAACACCGTATTCAGCAACCTCATGCATTTGTTCAGTTCTAATCTGAATTTCTAGTGGACGACCGCCAGGTCCAATGATAGTTGTATGCAAGGATTGATAGCCGTTAACCTTTGGCATAGCAATATAATCTTTAAAACGCCCGGGCATTGGCTTCCATTCTGTATGCACAGCACCTAAAACAGCATAACAATCACGGACATTTTTCACAATTACTCGGACAGCAAGCAAATCGTAGATTTCATCAAAATCCTTATGCTTATTAACCATCTTTTTATAAATGGAGTAAATATGCTTAGGACGACCATAGATTTCATACTTAATGCCTAATTCATCCAAGGTCTTTCTCAGAGTCTTAATGGTATCAGCGATATACTTTTCTCTTTGACTTCTTTTAACATCCATTAAGTTAACGATGCGGTAGTAAGCCTCAGGATTTAAGTAGTGGAAACTCATATCTTCCAATTCCCACTTGATAGTACCAATACCTAATCTATCAGCTAGTGGTGCATAGATATCCATTGTTTCTGAAGCGATCCGGCGTTGCTTATCAGGACGCAAATGTTGCAAAGTATGCATATTATGCAAACGATCGGCCAACTTAACCATGATTACTCTCAAATCTTTAGCCATCGCAATTAACATTTTACGGTGATTTTCTGCTAAAAATTCTTGGTGAGACTTGTACTCATATTTGTTTAATTTGGTTACACCATCAACAATAAAAGCAACGTCTTCGCCAAATTTTTCCTTTAATTCATCATTGGTAACCGGTGTATCCTCAACAGTATCATGCAAAAAACCTGCAGCAATTGTATCCGGATCTAGGCCAAGCGTAGCCAAAGTTCCTGCAACTTGCGTTGGGTGAATAATATAAGGTTGTCCGGATGCCCGTTTTTGGCCAGCATGTGCTTTATTTGCAAATTCATATGCCTTCTCTACAAAAGCAACCTGATCATTATTCATATACTTTTTACAAGTATCAATCACTTGATCATGCGTCATTTCAATGTATTTAGACATTCTGGTCATCCCTTCTAACGGTAAATATTTTTATTCATTAAGCCAAAGGCTTCAATTATTAGATAAATCAAGCCAAACATTAAATTATATAAAGCAAATTTAGGCAGAATTGCTAAGCAAAAAATGATCGGCAACAATAAAAGCCACCATTTTTTAAGCTTTAATTTCAAGATTAAATTACCAACATGATAAGCGATCAAACTATTAATTATCATAAATAATATTCCCTCACGCCAAACAATTGACACGTGAAGAAGACTTGAAATGTAAGGCAAGATTGCCACTAAAATACTCCACCAGATAAGCGGCATCCATTGATAGGTGTTTAATTTTTTGATTATCGGAATGTTCTTAATTTTATCCCCTATTTTTCTCATTAAAAAATTCGTGCCTCTCATCAAAGTTTAATTTAATTGATAATATTTTACCACGATTATTTTTCTTTTCTAGTGATAGCAAGTCCAACCCAACGACCTTGCTTCATGGTAAGATCAATCTTAAAACCATTTTCATCTAATGATTTTTCAATCTTAGGCAATTGTAAGTAATCAATTCCTGAGAAGATAACCTGTCCACCTTCATTTAAGTGAGCATCCATTTGCGGAATAAGTTCAAGTAAAATTTCAGCTAAAATATTAGCCACGATAATATCAAATTTTCCATTTACATCTGCTAATAAGCTAGTTTTTTGAATACGAATATTTTTAATATCATTTAAAGCTGAGTTTTGTTCTGTGGCGGTCATTGATTCATCAGAAATATCAGTAGCTAAAATGTCTGTTGCACCAAGTTTTGAAGCAGCGATTGCCAAGATACCTGAACCAGTACCTACATCAACTACGCTAATTGGCTTCTTAACGATTGCGCGTTCAAGCCCCATCATTGCTAATTGAGTAGTCTTGTGATTACCGGTACCAAAGGCCAAACCTGGATCAAGCTTAATTAATTGTTGATCCTTAAAGGCAGGCTTATAGTCTTCCCATTTAGGCACAATAGCCAAGTGACGAGAGAAGTTGATCACATGGTAGTACTTTTGCCAAGCCGTGTTCCAATCTTGGTCTTCAATATAAGAGGTAGTAATTTTGGCATCCCCAATATTAAGACCATAGCCCTTAAGTTCTTGCATCTTTTCTTGGAACTTTTTAACCAATTCATCTTTATCTGCTTCTTCATCAAAGTATGCGTAGAAATAAGTATCTTTAGGCAAATCCTTGATATCGTCCATATCAACAACAGTTGAATCATGTAGCCAGCCAGCTTGTTCAAAATCGCTGCGGTTTCTAGATTCAACGCCTAAGGCATTCAAATTATCCATAGCATAAATGCTTAAAGCATCTTCTACTTCTTGACTAGTATCGATTTTAATAATTAATAATTTCATTATAGTAATCTCCTTTTGGGATTTTCTTTGTACAATGCTATCATGATAAAGGTGATAAATATGTCAAAGAAAAAGAATAAAAAAAACAAACTTGAAAAAACTTTAGTTGAAAAGATCTTAGATCAAAATAAGATCAAATATCGTCAAGCTTCATTTGCAGTCACCAAAGATAAAGGTGGCGTTGCACAGATGGACACTTCTATTCTAGAAGACAAAGAGCATTTAGTCTACAAAACGTTAGTCTGTGAAGGAAATAAAACTGGTCCATTAGTTGGTGTTGTTCCAATTACAGAGCACTTAAGCATGAAAAAATTAGCCAAAGTTTCTGGCAACAAAAAGTGTGAAATGCTTCCTTTGAAGAAATTAACTAAAACTACTGGCTATGTTCATGGAGCTAATACGCCAATTGGCATTTACTTCAAAGAAAAACTACCTATTTATTTAGATGATTCTATGAAAGGCAACGAAGAAATTGCCGTTTCAAGTGGTGAATTAGGTAGAAGCATTTTCTTAAATCCTGAAGACTTGGCAAGATTCTGTCATGCACCTTTTGTCGATTTAAAAGAATAAAAGCGTTTTCAAATAATTGAGTCATCATCTTCTTTTTATGTTAAACTATTCATGTACCACATATAGAAACATGACAGATATAGAAGAAGATGACTGAATTGAATATATTATTAGGAATTGTTGGTTTTACAGTTGCTATGCTTGCTGCATTTGTTGTTACAGCAGTGGCGATTTCAAATTAACCAAAAATAAAATTGATAACATATTACTGATATAAAAAGAGCAGCTTGATGTTGCTCTTTTTATTTGCCCTCTGTTATTAAATTAAAGTAATTTTTCTAATATTATTTTCTTATAGTGAGCCGAATCGCTTTTTACAGATTATTAGTTTTACAAAAGAATTACAATTATTGAGTATCATTGTTATTTTTTTGTGCTAAGCTAAAAGTGTTAAAGATGATAATAAACGTTATATAACTTTTAATATCTAATCTTTCTGGTTTTAGAAAATTATCTGTTGGTTTAGCTGCTGTTGCTCTTGGCACTACCTTTTTCTTAAGTAATGGTCACCTTGTTCATGCTGACGTTGAAAATAATACTCAAACTTCAGAGGCAAAAACTGAAGAAGTTGATAGTCAATCTCAATCAACTCCAAATCAAGATGAACATGTAGAAAAAGTTGATCAACCTAGTCAGTCTCAACAAGTAAAGGAAGAAAATAATTCTACTGCAGCTAATGAACAAACTGCTGCAAGTAAAAATGATGAAGCAACTGCTACTTTAAAGATTAAAAAACAGTCTTCATTAACTGATCCTAAATTATTAGCAGAAAATAAAGCTCAAAAGAATTTAGATAATTCTACTAAGGTAGAGACTATTTATGATACTTCAACTGAAGACCAACAAAAGCACTCTGTCATCGGTGGTCAAGGTTGGGTCAAAGTTAAAGTTACTAGTCCTGAATTTCAAGATGTTAAAAAAGAGGATAAATATTCCGTACAATTTGGATCAGTTCAAAACTTTAACTATGATCAAACACCTCTTGCTGATGATTCATCATCTAAATTTGAAATATCAAATAAAGGAAACAGTCTTTTCGAATTAACTGCAAAAAATAATTATGATCATGGCAAGTTTGACATAACTGCATCTGTTATGCCTAAAGAAATAGTTACAGAAGACAAAACCATTGAGATGCCTATAACTATTTCTCATAACGATAAAATCATTATCTCTAAAGAAGCATCTATTAATTTAAGACCTGCTCCTAAGCTTACTTATGAAGAAAGTCATCCACTAGTTAAATATGTTTGCTTTGGTCTCGATCCAAATTCAAATACAATTGGCTGGGGTATTTACTTAAATTACAACAAAAAGAATTTAAACGATTTGAACTTAAATGCCAAATTCAATGGTGGTCAAGTTATCATTCCAAACTCAATAGCAGCATATCTTGTTGCTGATGATGAAATTGTAGATCAAAATGGCTACCCATTAAATGTCGCTAATTACCATTATAAAAATTACAATGCTGATCTATCCAAGTTTATTCAAGATCAGGTTCCTAGTGATAAAAAACTTTAGTCATCAAATCTGAAGGGCCATTCAAGGTCGGCAATAAAGATTATTCTAAGCAACCTATCTATATTTACTTCAAGACCCAAATACCTAAAAAACAGGTGATGGTTCATATGCTTCGGATTTAAATTTAACTGCTAAAGGTATTAAAGTAACATTACCGCAAACATCACTAAGTCAACCTGGTAATTCTTACTCAGATAGTGGTAATCAAACGGTCACAGAAAATAAGACTGTTAAAGAAATTATTAATTATTATCTATGGTAACGGAACTAGAAAAGGCCAAACTGCCGCTACTCAACAAATTAAAGAAATAACTTATACTCGCACAGGTATAAATAATTTCGACAAAACTGGCATTCACTGGGGAGCTTGGTCTCATTCACAAGAATTTGAAAGTGTTGCATCACCTAATACCAAGGATAGCCATTACACTATTAAATCTCTAGATTCAATTCCAGTAGTTACAACTTCTATTAGTGAAGACGGAGAAATCAATGTTGGCAAGACAACTGCAAAAGTTACAAAAGAAAATGGTGTCACAGTATTAACATACAATGTTTATTACTATGCTCCAGAAAAGGCATCTGTAACCTTCTGGGATGACACTACTAATGAACCATTAAGTACTTATTTAACAGCTAATCACCAACAGGATGAATTTACTGACGAATACAGCTACGCTAATGATGATTCCACCAAACAAGCAATTTCATTTAAGGGTGCAGATGCAGTTGTTCAATTCTTAACAAACCATCACTTTAAATTTAATGGTGTTACTGGAGCTGGTTCAGTTTCTAGTGATGATTACAGTAAGATCTCATATGGCAACTTTGATAATGATGAAACTAAAGATCAAAACTTTGTTCTCCACTTTATCCATAAAACAGAAAAACAAGCACAAACTGCTACTGTAAATGAAGTAATCAAAGGCTACTACGAAAATGGTCCTAAAGCTCAAAACTTTACAGGCATCAGTGATCCTAATGCGGTAGTTCCAGCAAATGCTGAAACAGCATCCCCTAACTACACAGCTTCAGTTTCATATACCAGAACAAGAACCATTGATTTAGTTGAGGATCCTAACGGCACTTCTACTAAATGGTCAGATTGGTCAGTCCAAGACAATCAATCCTTCCCTGCTATCTCATATGATAACGGTATTATTAAGAATCAAATTTCTGATAACTATTACCTGAACAAGAATGGTGTAGTACATATTATTGGTACTGAGGATGGATTTAAAGTTACTGCTGATTCTAATGGTATTTCAGCAATTACCCCATCTTCTGATTTCTTAAGCAGTTTAGTTGCTAAAAACAATAATCAAGGTTCTGCTCAAATCAACGTTTGGATACCTTATACTCTTCATGAAAACATCACTGTTCATTATATTGATGAAGACACTAATGCTGAAATCACCCATAATTCTAATAATAAAGTCGATGCTTCTAAATTGGCTGATCCTCAAAATTATCAAAACGGCATCCCTAATACAACTGTTACAAATCGAACTCAATCAGTTATCGGATACTTAAAAGGATTAGGGTATCAATTTGATAAAGAGGCTACTGAGGGGCAACAATCTAATCATGTAAAATCATTAGGCAATAAGTTCACTTTTAACCTCAGCGAGAAAAACTTTAAAGGTAACAACGGTGTGAATGCATGGAATAGCAAAGATTTGTCCTTTGACAACACAGAGAATCCAAACGATCAGAATTATTACGTTTACCTTTACCATGCAGTTCGCACTGATCACCAATATAAGTCAGTCAAAGAACGCGTATCTTACTACTACGAAAATGGTCCAAAGCAAGGTCAACCTGTTCCAGATCGTTTCCAACCTAAAGACTATGATCTTTACTTTGTTCGAATCCAAGATGTTGATCTGGTTACCGGTGCCAAAAAGGATTGACTAATTGGTCACTTGATGCTAAGAAGACTAGCACTAATAACAATGGTCTTTCATTCAAAGCAATTCCATTTAAAGATCTTTACCAAGAATTAGATGATGGTTATACCATTGATCCTAATGGTAAATTTATCATTACTGATAACACTGGTAAGCATGAAAGTGAACAAGCTCTAATTGTCAAAGGCGAAAATGGTAAAATCAAAGTAATTCCATTTACTAATGATGAAATCACCAACTTACCAGAAAATGGCGTAATTGGTATTCAAGTTCCATATGCTGTAGTTATCCCTACTCCAGGACCAGAACCTAAACCAGAGCCCAAGTCACAACCTAAGAAGCCCGAACCTAAACCAACTCCTAAGCCAACTCCAGAACTAGATAAGCCTGTAACTCCTACTCCAACTAAAACGCCTAAACACAAGAAACGTACTCCAAAGAAGAATCACTCATGGAGTTCTAACCATAATCCAAATGGTGAAAATTTAGACCACAACAAGAAGAGAGACTACAGCTTTAACTACGTTCCAAAGGGCGAAGACTACAACCACAATATTGGACCAAAGGGTCAGAATATCCCTACTAACCAAAGTTTGACCTCTTCAAAAGCAGACCATAACTCTAAAAGCGCAAGGATTAAATAAAAGCATAAAATAAGACTCCTGAAATATCAGGGGTCTTATTTTTATTTAGCACGACTTGGAATTTCAATAGTTGTCTTAGCAATAATGTGATCTTTCACTTTGGCTAAAAATTCATTTAGATAATAACCATCTTTTAATTCCAATTCATCATCCAAGGCATAGACTGTTAATGAATAATTATGCGTCTTATCTGGTGGCATAGGACCTGTGTAGCCCAATACCGGTCCTGAATCTTTGGGCAAAAACTTACTAATATTGCTGTTATAACCTTGAACAAAATCAATATTTTGATGATGTTGACTAATATCAGCGGGAATATCTTTGACTGGCAAGTTTGCAGCTAACCAATGAATCCAAGTAAAACCACAAACTGGAACTGAATCATAATCATAAAAACAAACTGCTAAGTTTTTTGCATCTTTAGGCACGTCAGAAACAAAAATGGGAAAAGAGCGGCTAGGCTTACCTTCAATTTTTTGATCTGCAGGTGCGAATTTGCTATAACGATCAAATAAGTAACCGTTCATTGTTGGTACTTCAATTTTCATATTATCACCTCATGTTCATTATATTAGTCCTTAACTCAAAAAGGTTATCAAAAGCAGATTAAAAGAGCCAGAAAAATCTGACTCTTTTTTGCTATTCAACTTTATTAATCCGCATGTCTCCACTTCTTGTCTGTTAAGATACGTGCGGCAAGCAGCCCAAAAGGAAGTGCAATGACAATCATCAATGCTTCAGTAATCCAGTAAGCACCGATGTTAATGTTAGTAATACCGAAGTTGAACACTGCGCGGTACATATATAGTCCTGGCACCATAATTACGATTGAAGGAACAGTAATCGCAATTCGTGGGAAACCAACTTTTTGTCTAACAATACTTGCCAAAAGCCCGGAAACAAGAGCTCCAATAAAGGCTGCTAAAGCCGGTGCCATATGAGCGTAATCAACTAGACTCAGTCGTAAAGTATTAGCCATCGCACCCATAATTGCGGCAGTTGCGGCCATATTCGGACGACTATTAAACATAATTGAGAAGCCAAATACCCCGCAGAAGCTGGCAATTAAGCGCAAGAATGTTAGCATCCCCGGATTAATGCTCAACTTAAGCATGGAACCCGGATGCAAATTCAAAATCGTAGCCACTGCCCACCCTGACATGGTGGCAATCGTAATGATCAAAAGCGCATAGGTCATTCTCTCAAGCCCAGATCTCATATCTAGCTTAGACATGTCCAGTCCTGAAGTAATGAATGGAAATCCCGGAATCACGAACAGCATTGCACCAATATAGCCGTAAGCATGATGATAATCCAAATGGAAAATCATCTTGCCAATGTGAAATGTCAAGAAGTAAACTGCACAAGCAACTGCTACAGCAACCGCGATTTTAGCTACAAGGGTCATTTTCCGCTTGCCCATGAGTGCTCGAACATAATTTCCTGCCCCTGCACCTAAGAAGGCACAGATAACTTCAGGCCAGCCGCCACCTAGTAAAAAGATAAAGCCTGCACAAGCTAAACCGGAACTTAGACCCGCAATTACTGCAGAATATGCTGATTTTTGATTTTCGATCTCACGCAAGCGCTTGTGAATCTGTCCAATATTCCAATTACCATGACCTGCTTCAAACTGACGAACGAATTTTTCTAGTTCATTCAATTTAGTCATATTAACATCAGTCGCTGGCAAAGATAGCGTCTGTGAATATGACTCATTATCTACGTCAAAACAGGTATACTCGATTGAAACCAACCCAATATCCGTCGAACAGGTAATTCCTAAAGTTCTTGCAATCGTGTCCATCGAATCACGTACACGCCAGGCACCTGTCCCACAACTTAACAGCATAATCCCTACTCGGCCAACAATTGAGGCCTTTTCTACTAGAGTAGCATCCTGTGCCATCGTCTTATTATCACTCTTGAAAAATTCCTCCCATAGAATCTTCATGTGATGTTTTTGCGACAAATGATATTCTCGTTCCTTTTCCTTCATTAGATTAATTACTTTCCCTCATTTTTAAAATTAATTAAAATACGCTTTTCTATTTTAACACAGTAATATTTACGGAAAGCATTTTATATTTTTCAAAAAATAAGCGTTCCATTTTACTATTTTAAATCTATAATGAATATATGAATCATATAATAAAGGACGGTTTATAGTGGCACAATTAACCGATGAACAACTTGCTAGCATTGCACATGACTTTTATCTCAGCAAGTTAAATATCGCAGAAATATCACAAAAATATAACCTATCGCGCTATTTAATCACTAAGGCGTTAGACGATGCAGAAATGCGCGGAATCGTTAAAATCAAAATTACTCAAGGAATTAAACGCAATCAGGTTTTAGAACGAAAATTCCAAAAGCTTTTTGGCTTAAAAGAAGCTTTTATTCTCAAAAGTTCTGAAAATGATGCTAACGACGATGAATCTGTTGTCAACTTCGCTACTAAGCAAATTCAAACTTATTTGCAAAATACCCATATCGCCGGAGTCACATGGGGCAGTACAATGCGCGGTGTAATTAACAACTTTAATGAAGAAAACTTTAATAAGCTCTACTTCATTCAGCTCCTAGGGCACGCCATTAATGCAAATCGCCGCAAAAATCCTTTGGTCCAAGACGCTGCAGAAAAATTCCACGCTAAAAGCTTAGGATTGCCTACGCCACTTTACATCTTAAATCCTAAAATTATTCCAGCTTTAAAGAAAGAACCCTACTTTAAAATAGTTGAAAATTGTTATCACAACTTAGACCTTCTTTTTACCGGACTAGGAACTCTTGATTCATTCAAGGCTAATCCATTCTTAGATAAAAATTACGGTCCTCGACTATTTAAGAACATTCCAGAAGAACAAGTGGCCGGATTAATTATGGGACGTCCCTATAATATCAACGGAGAATTTTTCACTGATTTCGAAAAACACATCTGTGGTATATCAATGAATGACATTATGCAAACACCTACACGCTTCTGCGTTGTTAATAATCGCTTTAAGTCTAAAGCACTATTAGGCGCTCTGCGTAGCGGCATCATCACCCACTTGGTTATTAATGATGATTTGGCCCACCGCGTTTTGCGAGAAGCAGAATAATTATTAGAGGGGATAATTATGAAAAAATCAAAATATGATCTATGGATCGGAGCAATCAATTTAATCAACTGTTGTCTATTTATCTGTTCCTGGTTTGCAATCTTTGGTGCAGATTTCACAGCTAAAATTGCCTTCTTTTTCTATCTTTTTGCCTGGATTGGCGTGATTCTTAATGCAATCGCCGTCGTTCAATCACACAACTTAAGCATTTCATTAATAGGACCGATCTTAGGCGTAATCGGCAATGCCTTATATGGTTTTACCGCTGTGTTAGCCTTACCGGCAGTGATTATCAATATCATTTCTGCATTCTTTATTTTCATGCAGCATAACAATAAGAAAAAAGTATGATCAGATTAACTTTTCGATAAATTCGATCTACAATGACGATAGAGGTGATAATTATGGAGTTTAGAGTAGATGACTGTATTCCAGATGTTGAAACAATTATGGCCTTAGCCGAGGACATCGCTGATTTTAATTTAAACGGTAAAAAACCAGAAGATGTTCATGTAGGAAGGATTAGCAATGTTTAAAGTTGCCCGAAAAAGTTTGTATCAAAAAATGCATCCCTGATTAAACAGATCAAGGGATGCATTTTTTAGCCTAAATATGAAATGGCAACTTGCAATTGTGCCAGCTTCATTGCTGCCTGAGCTACATTCTTGCGGTCAACATCAACATAAATTTCACAGTGGTCTTCGTCAAACTGATAACCTGAACCAAGAGCAATATCTGCCGCAGTCTCATATAATTCCATATCTTCTTGATTAGGATCAAGTTTAAACAAAATTCGACCGCCATCACTTACGCGGCAATGATCTTCATCTTCCTTTACCCATACATAAACGGTATCGCCATAAGAATCAATCATCATTGTCGCAATTTGCATGGTTTGATCATCAACCCAAATAATTTTGGTCTGATCGGCCGCATATTGGCCAATTTCATTATCTAATTTTTTAAGTTCATCTTGTCTCATTTTTACCTCTAACTACTACTTCACTATTATCATAATTTTAATTGTAACATATCCACCCTTTTCTGCTACATCCCCTTGACGGTAACCGCTTTCCAATTATACGGTGTTATTATCACAAATCGGAGAAAAATTATGAAAAAACAAGGTTTATCTGTTAAAAATGTTGTCGCTATAGGGATCGGTTCTGCCATCTACGTTATTCTGGCGCGCTTCACCTCAATTCCGACTCCTATTCCTAATACCAACATCGAGCTAGTCTTTCCTTTCCTAGCTCTTTTCGCAGCCATTTATGGTGCTAAAGTCGGTTTTGCGGTCGGTTTCATCGGCCATACCCTATCTGATTTTATTATGTATGGTCAAACCTGGTGGAGTTGGGTTTTGGCTACTGGTGTACTTGGTTTGATTATTGGCCTTGCCTGCAAAAAGCTTGATTTGAAAAATGGTATTTTCGGTATTAAGCAAATTTTGCTATTTAATATCACTCAAATTATTGCCAATATCATAGCCTGGATAATCGTTGCCCCTATCGGAGACATTATCATCTATAGCGAACCTGTTAACAATGTATTTGTTCAAGGAATCAGTGCCACCCTCTCAAATGGTATCACCATCTTGATAGTTGGTACGCTTTTATTAAAAGCTTATGCAGGTACCAAAATTAAAAAAGGCAGTTTACGTAAAGAAGATTAGAAAGACTTAGGCATGACTGAACCTATTATTACTTTTAAAAACTTTTCATTTAAATATGACAGCCAGGCATTCCCGACGCTACAAGACATTAATTTAACTATTAATCGCGGTGAAAAAATATTGATTGCGGGACCATCTGGTAGTGGCAAGTCAACTATTGGCCGCTGCATCAATGGCTTGATTCCCAATATTGATACAGGAACGATTACAGGCGAATGCTCGATTAATGGCAAAAATATCAAGGAGACCGACCTCTTTGACCTCTCATTTACTACATCGACTATCTTGCAGGATACTGACAGTCAATTCATTGGTTTAACTGTCGGTGAAGATATCGCCTTTGCACTAGAAAATGGTTGTCGTCCGCAAAACAAGATTAGACAAACTGTTCACCGCTGGGCTGACAAGCTAGAGATCAGCGATTTATTAAAGCAAGCACCGCAAAGCCTGTCTGGCGGACAAAAACAAACCGTGACCCTTGCTGGCGTCTTGATTGATGAATCACCTATTATGCTATTTGACGAGCCCTTAGCCAACTTAGATCCCGCTTCAGGGATGAAAACGATGGCGTTAATCGATCAAATTCAAAAGGAATTAAACGCCACAGTAATTATTATTGAACACCGTTTAGAAGAAGTGCTCAGTCAACCGATCGACCGCGTCGTTTTAGTCAATGATGGCAAAATTATCGCCGATAAATCACCTAACGACCTGCTTCATCAAAACAAGTTAGAAGACATCGGTGTAAGAAGTCCACTTTATCTAACTGCTTTAACCAAAGCAGGCGTTGACTTGGATGCCATTCCTGATCTCACCTCAATAAAAGCTCTACCTGATGACGAAGAAATTGGACAAAAATTACAAAAATGGGCAGATGATGCTTCTTTGACTTCTAAAAAAGAAGAAAAACAGCCCCTGCTCGAATTAAAAGGCGTAGGACACCGCTATAACCATTTACAAGTTAATCCACTACGCGACGTTACAGCTACCATCAACAAGGGAGATTTCGTTTCCATCGTAGGACAAAATGGTGCAGGCAAAACTACGCTTTGTCGCCTGATCTGTGGCTTTATTCCTAATGAAGGTAAAATCTTATTTGATGACGACGACCTATCGCAATATTCTATTAAACAAATTTCTGAAAAAATTGGTTATGTCATGCAGGATCCTAATCAGATGATCTCGCAAAAAATGATTTTTGATGAAGTTGCTTTGGGTTTATGCCTACGTGGTTACAGCAAAGATGAAATCAAGGATAAGGTTTTTAAGACTTTGAAAATCTGCGGTCTTTACCCTTACCGTCATTGGCCAATTTCTGCTTTGAGTTTTGGTCAAAAAAAGCGTGTGACCATCGCCGCTATTTTGGTTCTAGAGCCTGATATCATCATCCTAGATGAGCCAACCGCTGGTCAAGATTGGAAGACCTATACAGAGATCATGAGCTTTTTAAAGAAGTTGAATGAACAAGGCAAGACGATCATGATCATTACCCATGACATGTACCTGATGGTGGAATACACTAATCGCTCATTGGCTTTTGCCGATGGTAAACTAATTGCGGATACCGAACCGATTAGATTATTAACCGAAAAAAGTTTAATTAAAAAGGCTTCTCTTAAACGAACTAGTCTCTATGACTTGGCTCATAAATATAATTTAAGAGATCCTAATTACTTTGTCCGCGCTTATGTCGATTCAGAAAGGACCAGTCAAAATGCATGATCAAAACCAGATTCTAGGCTACCAGCCCGGCACCAGCTTTATCTATCAACTAAACGCGACTACTAAGCTAATCTTCATGTTGCTGGTCTCGGCGGCTTGTATGATCACTTATGATACACGCTTCTTACTCGCAATTTGTGTTTTCTCGATCATTTTATTTAAAGAAGCACAAATTAAATGGTCACAAATTTCCTTTATCGTGAAATTTATTGTTGCCTTCATGATTTTAAATTTGATCTTTGTTTATCTTTTTCAACCAACTTATGGTCAAGAAATATATCATTCACGTAGCATCATCATTCATGCTGGCTACTTCACTCTCACGATCCAGGAAGTCTTCTATTTATTCAACTTGCTACTAAAATATATCTGCTCAATTCCGATCGTCTTATTATTCTTGTTGACGACCAATCCGAGTCAATTCGCCGCTAGTTTGAATAAAATTGGCATTAGCTACAAGATCTCTTACGCAGTGGCGCTGGCTTTACGTTATATTCCTGACATTCAGAATTCATATTGGGCTATCTCTGCTGCTCAGCAAGCTCGAGGCAACGAATTGTCAAAGAAAGCTAAGTTATCGCAGCGAATCAAAGGAACTTTAAACATCATTATGCCGCTTATTTTCTCTAGTCTAGAGAGAATCGATACCATCAGTACCGCCATGCAGCTACGTCGCTTTGGTTCTAAGAAGAAAAGAACCTGGTATGTAGCTCAATCATTTAAGAAAGAAGATTATTGGGTGATGGGATTGTCAGTCTTGTCTATTTTAATCGTGATTTTGCTCTGGCAATTGAATCATGGCCGCTTTTATAATCCATTTATGTAGCAAAAAGCTCTATCGTTTTTTGACGAAAAATAATTCTAATAAGGTTATTACTTCTAATTAATCGGAAATGAAAGGACCATAAGGTAAAATGAGAAAAGTTGTTCTATTTATTGCAATGAGTCTTGACGGATATATTGCAGATAGTAATGGTGGTGTTGAATGACTAAAGGGACAAGGTAATGATAACGAAAATATAGATACCTATTCTGAATTTACCCAAAATATAGATACAATTTTAATGGGCTGGAACACATATCATCAAATTGTTACAGAGCTTTCTCCGACAAAATGGATATATAGCGATTTTACTACTTATGTGATTACACACAATAAGAGTAATTCTAACAAGCAAATTATTTTTACAGATGTAAACCCTATAGATTTATTGGAAAAATTAAAGCAACAAGATGGCAAAGATATTTGGATTTGCGGTGGAGCTAATCTTGTTCAACAGATAATGCGTGCAGATTTAATTGACAGATATTACATTTCCATTATTCCAACACTTTTGGGGAAAGGTATTAAACTTTTTGGAGAGTTGCCAAAAGAACAAAAACTATCATTAGTTCGAACACGCAATTATAATGGAATTGTTGAGTTAGTATTATGAACACAGAACCAGACACATAGGTGCAGAGTCATTGAATTTGTGAGAAATCACAGTTCGTTGACTCTATTTTATTTCATTAGGTTTCCTATCAGGCCAGGAAGAACAGATTGACGGCATAACTTAATAAAAAATGTCTGTTAAGAAACAGCTTATTCAGCGCACCTAAAAAGCTGCTTATTGCCTAAATTTGGACAACAAGCAGCTTAAAATTTTGGAATATTATCGTGTCAGGCTCTTAACTTAATGACATTGATTTTGCATTAGTCCTTTTTATGTTTTTTCTTTTTATCATCGTCATCAATCGTGACAACTTCAGGCTTCTTAGGAATTGGCGGTGTAATAACTTCATAGTTACGCAACCGTCGTTCTAAATAATCATCTAATCGCTGCGTGATATCTTCATGCACAATAATCGCCATTACACTCACCTACCTTTACTACATTATATATTAGAAATGTAAGTTAAATAAAGTGATAACCAGATAAGTCATACCGCTGGCAATTACGGGACCGGCAGCCACGCCCTTAAATACTACTACGCCGATGATCGTTCCTAAAACCAAGGCGACAGTTACTTGTGGCACGGCGGCTAACTGATCAACGCCATATCTTGACAAAATAGCTACAGCAATCCCAGCTAAGATAGCGATCCACCCTGCTGGCGATTTGAAAGTATTGATCAAATCCTTAAAACCAATCTGCCCTGTCGCAATTGGAATCAAGATTGCCACTGAAATAACGGTGACGCCCCAAGTGATACCTTTGGCTTGAATCACTGGCAGCCACTTGCTGGCAAACGGAATTAACTTTAACGCCATCACTACGCCTGTAGCGATGATCAATGACATGTTTTTACCAACCAGGGCGACAACTAATACTAATGCTAAAAATAGCCAACTCTCCATATTTTTCCCCTTCATTTTATCTATCTTTCATTTAAATCTACACAAGAAAAAAGTTAGTGAAGCTGACTCACTAACTTTCAATTAGAATATTTTCATTATAACTAAATCTGCTTAAAAATAGAATTATTTTTTCTGTAAGCGTCAAATAAAATAGTGTACTTAAAAACCGTCCTAGTTACTGTTATACTG
>CAKNLX010000003.1 GCA_930989465.1 uncultured Lactobacillus sp.
GCAATATCACGTTCACGTGATGATTGACCAACAATCATACCTTCGTAAACTTCAACACCAGCACCGATGAATAATTCACCACGTTGCTCAACTGATTGAAGTGAGTAAGTAGTTGATTGACCTTGGTTAATTGATACCAAAGCACCATTACGACGGCCTGGGTTCCAGTTCTTAACAACTGGCTTGTATGCTTCAAAGGTGTGGTTCATGATACCGTACCCACCAGTTTGTGACATGAATTCATTGTTGTAACCAATCAAACCACGTGATGGAACTAAGAATTCAAGACGAGTTTGGCCGTTACCAGTTGATTCCATGTTCTTCATTTCACCTTTTCTTTGTGAAAGTGAATCGATAACTGAACCAACGTATTCATCTGGAGTATCAATTTGAACAGATTCGAATGGTTCACACATAGTACCATCAATTTCACGGTAAATAACCTTAGGACGTGAAAGTTGTAATTCGAAGCCTTCACGACGAAGTTCTTCAACCAAGATTGAAAGGTGAAGTTCACCACGACCAGAAACAGTCCATGCGTTTAATTGATCAGTAGGTTCAACCTTTAATGAAACATCAGTACGAGTTTGACGGATCAAACGATCTTCAAGCTTCTTAGGAGTTACTTGGTCACCTTCACGACCTGCAAATGGTGAGTCGTTAGCAACAAAGTCCATTTGAAGGGTTGGTGGATCAATCTTAAGAAGTGGCAATGCTTCTGGATGTTCTGCTGAAGCAATTGTTTCACCAACGTAAATATCATTAATACCACTAATAGCAATGATATCGCCGGCCTTAGCTTCTTTAATTTCGTTACGCTTCAAACCGAAGTAACCAAATAATTTAGTAACACGGAAGTTTTGAGTAGAGCCATCACGCTTCATAACAGTGATGTTGTCTCCAACTTTAACCTTACCGCGGTAAATTCTACCAACACCAATACGGCCAACGTAGTCATCCCAGTCAAGCATTGTGATTTGAAATTGTAAAGGCTCATCTGAATTGTCGATTGGAGCAGGAATATTCTTAATAATGGTATCAAAGATAGGATCCATAGTTTCTTTTTGAGTACTTGGATCTGCATCATATGATGAAGTACCATTCAATGCTGATGCGTAAACAACTGGGAAGTCAAGCTGTTCATCGTTAGCACCTAATTCGATGAAGAGTTCAAGCACATCATCCAAAACCTTCTTAGGACGAGCACCTGGACGATCAATCTTGTTCAAAACAACAATTGGCTTTACACCGGCTTCCAAAGCCTTCTTCAAAACAAAACGAGTCTGTGGCATTGGACCTTCATAAGCATCAACCAAAAGTAATGCTCCGTCTACCATGTGCATAACACGTTCAACTTCCCCACCAAAGTCGGCGTGACCTGGTGTATCCAAGATGTTGATAGTAGTATCCTTGTATCGAACAGCAGTATTCTTAGATAAAATAGTAATACCACGTTCACGTTCAATAGCGTTTGAGTCCATAGCACGATCTTCCAGATTCATATGTTCTGGTAAAGTATCAGATTGCTTCAATAATTGGTTAACCAAAGTAGTTTTACCGTGGTCAACGTGGGCAATGATAGCAATATTTCTAAGATCGTCTCTTCTTTTTTCTGACAAAAGTATTCCTCCCCACTCTTCAATAAAAAAACTGTGACTCTGTCACAGTTTCGGTAACGCAGTAGCGCCTTATCGAAGTGCTTCTATTTTTGATCTGTATAGTTACGTTAGTGAATTTTACCACCTAACTGCACGCGGGTCAACGCATAACAATAAGTTAACTTTTAATTGTTTTCATCTAAAATCAAGCAAAATCGCTTAAAATATGGTAAAAATATATTAGATAAGTTTTTTAAAAAGGAGTAATTATTTTGATCTTAATGAAAGATATCGTGCGTGACGGCGATCCCGTTTTACGCCAAGTTGCTAAGCCTTTAACTTTTCCGCTTAGCGACCACTACAAGCAATTAGCAGAAGATATGATGGAATATTTAGTTAATTCACAAGATCCAAAGATCGCTGAAAAACATCAACTTAGAGCAGGTGTTGGATTAGCTGCTCCACAAGTTGGCGAAGGCGTTCAAATGGCTGCGCTTTTAGTTCCTGATGATAAAGGTGAAATCATCTTTAAGGAAGTTTACGTTAACCCAGAAATCGTTTCTGAATCCGTACGTCAAGCTTGCCTTAGCGAAGGTGAAGGTTGCCTTAGCGTTGACAAAGTAATTAATGGTTACGTACCACGTCCAGACAAGTTAACTATTCATTACTACACTGTTGATGGAGAAGAAAAAACTATTCGCTTGAAAGATTATCCAGCTATTGTATCTTCTCATGAAATCGATCACCTTAATGGTCATCTTTTCTATGACAGAATTAATAAAAAAGATCCATTTGCACTTAAAGAAGATACTGTGGTTATTTCTTAATTGTTATTTAACCAAAAAAAGAGTCTGCATAAGCAGGCTCTTTTTTTATAATAAAAAACCACTGGGTGACTGGACCAGTGGTTCATACATTGGGAATTAAGAAGATTGAAGAGACTTCTTATAGCGAGTAAATGAGTTTATTCATCATTCACTACAAATTCATAGTACAACTAATGTTATTTTACGTCAATAATTATCAAGAGAATTTCTTAATAATTTTCAAATGAATATAGATCTAAACATATTTATATACTTACCTTTACAAATATGATAGAATTTTTATTAGCTATAGAGCGATTTCACTCTAAATTGAACGTTTATACATTAATTAAGGAGAATCATTTATGATTTACAAAGTTTTGTATCAAAAAGACAAAATTGTCAACCCACGTAGAGAAACTACTCAAACTCTTTACATGGAAGCTGACAACATGGTCGAAGCAAGAAGTACGGTTGAGGACAACACCCCCTATAACATTGAACTCATCCAAGAATTAACAGGCAATTCTTTGGCTTACGAAAAAGAACACGCTGACTTTAAGTTAACTACGTTCGATAAGAAGTAATAAAGAGTGCGAATTAAAAATAATGAAGTAGCCGTTTATGCAATCGGGGGTTTGCATGAAATCGGTAAAAATATGTATTGTGTCCAGTATCAGGATGAAATTATCATCATGGACTGTGGTATTAAATTCCCCGAAGACGATTTATTAGGTATTAACTACGTTATTTCAGATTATTCATACCTAATCAAAAACCGTAAGAAGATTAAGGCTCTTGTAGTTAGTCACGGACATGAAGACCACATTGGTGGTATTCCATTTTTATTGGAAAAGATTCCTGAAATTCCTGTTTATGCAACTCCATTTGCCCTCTCATTAATCAGAGGCAAATTGGAAGAACATGGTATTTTGAAGACTACCGAACTGCATGAAGAACATGAAGATACGGTTTTAAAATTTAAGAAATTATCTGTTTCTTTCTTCAGAACCACACACTCCATTCCTGATACTTTAGGAATTGCTGTTCATACACCGCTTGGTGCTGTTGTCTTTACCGGTGACTTTAAGTTTGACTTAACTCCTGTTATGAATCAACCTGCACCAGATTTCCAAAAAATGGCTCAATTAGGTAAAGAAGGTGTACTTGCCCTTCTTTCAGATTCTACTAACGCTGAAGTTAGTCAATTTACTAAATCTGAAAGATTCGTTGCACAGTCGCTTCATAATATTATTACTGGTATTCATGGGCGAATTATTTTCGCTACATTTGCCTCTAACCTTTATCGTGTTTCTACAGCTATACAAGCAGCTATCGATACAGGTAGAAAAGTTGCCATTTTTGGACGTAGTATGGAAAATGGTGTAGATAACGGAATCGATTTAGGATACTTAAATGTTCCAAAGGATTTAATTGTTGATGCAGAAGAGATTAACAAGCTGCCACCTGACAAAGTTATGATTCTATGTACTGGATCACAAGGTGAACCATTAGCAGCTCTTTCAAGAATTGCCAATGGTACTCACAGACAAATAACTTTACAGCCTGGCGATACAGTTATCTTCTCTTCTAACCCTATTCCAGGAAACACATTGAGCGTTAACCACTTAATTAACAAATTAATGGAAGGCGGCGCTAATGTCATTCATGGTCGTGTTAACAACGTCCACACTTCTGGTCACGGTGGTCAAGAAGAATTAAAGATGATGGTTCGCTTATCTAAGCCTAAGTACATGATTCCAGTTCACGGTGAGTACAGAATGCAGGTTATTCATACACAGTTAGCACAAGAAGCTGGTGTACCTGCTGAAAATACTTTCGTGTTGTCCAACGGTGAAGTTGTTTGTTTTGGGCCAAATGGAGCTAGAATTGCTGGTAGAATCCCTGCAGGCGATGTTTATGTTGATACTTCGGGTACTGCAGATGTTGGTAATGTTGTCGTACACGATCGTCAAATTCTTTCAGAAGAAGGTTTGGTTGTCGCTGTAGCAACTGTTGATTACAAATATAAACGTGTCTTAGCTGGTCCTGATATTCTCAGTCGTGGTTTCGTCTACATGCGTGAATCAACTGAACTGATTAACCAAGCACAAAAGCACGTCTACCACGTTCTTCGAAATGAAATGGCTAAATCAGACAAGCCTAAAGAAAGTGATATCAAGAAGGCAATTTCTGAAAATCTTTCTGATTTTCTTTACTCTAAGACTGAACGGCGACCAATGATTTTGCCAATTATTATTGAAAAGAAATAAAAAATTAGACTCCTTCGGGAGTCTTTTATTTTGAATATAAGATATATGAATAAAAAAATTAAAGTACATTTATTAGTTAATGAAGTAGCTGGAAATGGAAATGCTGTTGCAACTGATCATTCCTTGCAAAAGGTATTAAATAATCTAAATATTCCATTTAGTCATAAAAAGAGCAATTATCCTGGCGAACTCATTAAGTTGGCTGAAGATTATGCCAATAAAAATCCTAACCCAAATGATATTTTAATCGTTGTGGGTGGTGATGGATCTTTCAATGAGGCTTTAAATGGTATTAAAAGATCAAATTTCCCTGAAACACCCATAACATATTTACCTGCTGGAACTGGCAATGATTTTGCGCGAGGAGCTGGATTAACTAACGATCCTTTGCAACTAGTTAATAATTTATTGCAAGATCCCGAGCCGGAACGCGTTGATTGCGGATTCTTTACTTCAAATATAGCTAAAATGCCGCATGGTTATTTTGTTAATAATTTTGGAATCGGCTTTGACGCATTTGTGGTTCATGAAAGCAATAATGAGAAACTAAAGAAAAAGTTAAATCATGTTAATTTTGGTAATTTGATTTATGGCTTAAATATTATTAAAGCTCTTGCAAAACAGAATACATTTACGGTTACGATCAAAACGGCAAATGAAACTGTGCGCTACGGGGATGCTTATTTCGTGACTACTACCAATCATCCATATTTTGGTGGTGGAATTGCGATTTTACCCAAAGCTGACATCATCATTTAGATACTGTGATCGTAGAAAAGCCCAACTTATTCAAATTTATCCATCTTTTTGGCAAATTATTAAAAGATGGATCACATGTAAATGCTCCCCAATTTCACTATATAGAGGCTAAAGAGATTCAAGTTACAACTCAAAAGCCAGAGTTTGCACAAATTGACGGTGAAGATTATGACGCCCAAGATTTTAAATTAACATTTAAAATAGATCACTTTAATTTGTTGAAATAAGCAAAAAAGCTAAGGTTTTCATTCAGATGAATGATTATCTTAGCTTCTTTTTATAATTTAATATTTTCCATTCCAATCATTGGATCTATCTCACCTGAATAAATCTTTTCAGGCGTCAAAATATAATCCTCTGGTTCTTGTTTTTCAGATTCAGGTGCTGCAACTTCATCTTTTGTTTTTTCTTCACTAGTTTCAGTAACTTTAATACCCAATTGAGCACAGATTTTATCTGCCAATCCAGTTTTTCGATCATTTCCTGGCGTATTAAAAGCTGCTGCAAAGGCTCGTGGATCTCCTACTAAAACCAAATTTTTCTCAGCTCGAGTAATCGCCGTATAAAGCAAATTTCGTTTAAGCATCACATAGTTCTGCATAGTCAAATTCAAGATAACTAATGGAAATTCTGAACCTTGTGACTTATGAATAGTAATCGCATACGCTCTGGTTAAATCAGTTAAATCTTTTTTACCAAAACTTACTTCCCGATCATCAAAATTAGCAACCATGCATTCTTTAGAATTATCTTCATCGATACTAATTATTTTACCAATTTGGCCATTATAGATATCTTTTTCAGGATTATTTTGCAATTGTAAAATTCGATCACCAATTCTGAAAATTTCATTGCGTACTTCTAAAAATTTACTCTTAGCTTTAGGCGGATTCATTATTTCTTGAATAACATCATTTAAATTGTTTACTCCGCCGCTACCATGATACATGGCACTCAATACTTGGACATCATCCTTATCAAAGCCACGTTTTAAAGCTAATTTGACAATTTGTCCTACTGCATCCCCCACCAACTCAGGTCTACAGCTAATAAATGAATAATTCTTAGTCTTTTTAAATAAAGCTTGTTGGTCTCTGCCCTCATTTACATCGTGAGCCAGCGTAATAATCGTTGACTCATCCCCTTGTCGGTGAATTTGCTTTAAAACTGTAGTCGGAAAAGCATGTGACTTAATTAAATCGCTAAATACGTTACCCGCACCGACAGAAGGTAACTGATCCTTATCTCCTACAAACACAATATGACGAGTTTGGTTAATGCTAGAAAGAAGCTGCTTAAACAAGAACATGTCGACCATAGACATCTCATCGATGATCAAAATTTCACCATTTAGCTCATTTAGATCTTCAGCATTTGCGTCTCCAATGCCTAACCCTAGAAGTCGATGAATCGTTTTGGCACTAATTCCGGTTATTTCTCCCATTCTCTTAGCAGCTCTACCAGTTGGCGCTGCTAATAAAAATGGTGGATCTTCACTATATAGCGATGAAGCAGGTATTTCTGCCAATTTTCTTAATGCTAGCAATATCCCATTGATAATGGTGGTTTTACCTGTCCCAGGACCACCTGTCAAAATTGAAATAGGATTGTTCAAAGCATTCTTGATAGCAAGCTTCTGTGTGTCATCATACTTAATTTTTAATTCTTGCTCCGCATCCTTGATAGCTTGTTCAATTTTCTTATCGCTATACTGTTCATCATCCTGTGCTTTTCTACTTTCCACCAAACTCTTCATAGAACGGGCAATATCGACCTCTGTTTGATAAATATTTTGTAAAAAAGCATTTTCACCATCAACTATTACTTTGCCCTTTTTCTGCAATTCATTTACACAAATCGCAATTGGATCAAATTGTGGGATTTGCAATAATTCTTTAGCACCAGTCAGTAAATCGGATAGTGGAACATAAGTATTGCCTTCACCACTCAAAGCGTCTAGCAGAACCTGATAAATGGCCCCATTTATTCTTCTTGGATCATCATTGGGTATCTCCAATTGCTTGCCGATGGTATCTGCTGTTTTAAATGCATAACCTGTAATTTCATTAACGGCAGCATAAGGATCCTCTTTTAATTTATCTAGAGCTGCTCCATGATAGCATTGGTAAATCCTAGCGGCTACCTGTTTCCTTATTCCATATTGAGCTAGTTTTAAGACGATTTCAGAATAAGAATCCATCGAATTTAGACCCGACAATAAGCTATCTTTTTGCTTTTTAGTTAAAGATAACGTGTCGATTTTAGCAGGATTTTCTTTTAAAACATCTAAAGCATTTAATCCCAATTCTTCAATAATGGTACCCGCTGTTTTTTTACCAATACCTGGGAATTTATTAGAACTCAAATAATTAGTGAGTGAGCCTTCTTCATGAGGCATGATTGGCTTATAGCTATTAGCGCGAAATTGTAAACCGAATTTTTCATGCATAACCAGTTTACCATCGAAGCGATAGCTACTACCAATTTGCACATCACCAAAATTACCAGTTACCTTAATTTCGCTACGTGAATAATTTTCGAGTGAACCAATGATTTCAACATCGAGGATTTTATATAAATCTTTATCATTTTCAAAAACAATCCCGTTAATTTTACCGGTGAATTCGCTCATTACTTTTTCTTTTCCTTATCATTCAGCATTTTCATAATTGAAGCATATTGATCCATTGCCCGCTTATAGTATTTTTCATCCATTGCTTTCGCTTTTGCAAAATATGCTTCTGCCTGAGTTCGATCTTTTTCCATGGTAGAAACACCAAGCAAGAAATATATCTTAGCTGTTCGCCTATCTTTAGGAATCATGAGATAGGCTTGCTGGGCTTGAGCATTTTCGCCTAAGCTCATCCAAATATCCCCTAATAATTCTTGCACCTTATCATCAACTTTTTTGATTGTTAAAGCATACGCAAGAGCTTTTTGGCTCTGACCTAATTTTAAATAAGTTAATGCCTTCTGATATAAAGTCAAATCGTCATTAGGAATTTGGTCCAATAATGCCAAAGCTTTATCAAAATCACCCTGCATATAGTAGCTAACAGCTAAATTGTAATTTAACTCTTGCGGCTTTTTAACTAAGTGCTGCGCTTGTTCCAACAGCTGCTGTGCCTGATCTACACTACCTTGTTCAATTAAATAAGTTGATAATTGCAAATAGTTTTCAATATTCTGTGGTTTTTGATCAATTTTTTGAACTAATAAATGAATCGCCTGATCAACCTTGCCATTATCATAAAGCTGTGCAATTTTTTTATCCATTACAGTGAATCCGTCTTTGATAACTTTCTGCCTAAATAACTAGTTTCGTTCCAAACAACTGGTTTAAAAGTCTTACCACCATCAAGCGTTTCAAGTACTGTTAAACTGGTATTGCTTAAACCGCCATTTTTACGAATATCTTTTAAAGGATAGCCTAACAAACCACCCATAATTGCTGATAAAGCTGCTCCATGACTGACTGCTAATACTTTATCATCATCATTCGGGAATCTTTCAGCCATTTCTTTAGCAAAAGACTTGCCACGAGCAATTACGTGTTCATAATCTTCACCATGTAATTCGGTGGGATCATACTTATCCGGATGATGCCAAAAGTTGTTCATTTGCTCAGGAAACTTCTTTTCTGCTTCCGCAAATTTCATTCCTTCCATATCACCTAAGTTAAATTCACGTAATCGTTCATCAATCACTACTGGCAAGTTGGCATTCATAGCATTATCAATACCTTGAGCAGTATTAAAGGCACGATCTAAAGGACTAGCAAAAATACCTCTAAACTTAGTTCCTTTTAAATGTTCACCTAACTTCTTTATATCTTTTAAGCTTTGTGGCAAGAGTGGTGAATCACCATGTCCACCTTGAAAACGACTTGCTAAATTCCATTCAGTTTTACCATGACGAACAAAATAAATTTGCATTTTTATCCCCCAAATATGTTTAATTGATATAACTAGTTTAGCACAAAGAAAAGGGCGTTCGAAAATTCGAACGTCCTTTTTTAAAATTCATTTTATACTAATTGCAATTGCTTGTCTTCTTGGTAAGCAGCATCAATATTTCCACCACCAAGACATTCTTCACCTTGGTACAAAACAAGAGCTTGACCAGGAGTAACTGCACGAGCTGGTTCATCAAAGTAAACGTCAGCAGTATTATCATCTGCATGATACTTAACAGTTACACCAACATCACATTGACGATAACGGAACTTAGCGCTGCAGTGAAATTCCACATCATGATCTGGCTTACCAGTAAAGAATGACATATCACTAGCCTTCAAGCGACTTGCGTAAAGAAGCTTACTATCATAACCCTGTTCTACGATTAATTCGTTCTTCTTTAAGTCCTTACCAACAACAAACCATGGATCTGTTGATTCCTTAGTTGAACCTAAACCTAAACCTTGTCTTTGACCAATAGTGTAGTACATTAAGCCGGCATGTTCACCAACCACTTTGCCATCAGGGGTAACCATCTTACCTGACTTAGCTGGTAAAAATTCGCTCAAGAACTTTCTAAAGTTTCTTTCACCGATAAAACAAATACCAGTAGAATCTTTCTTCTTAGCAGTAGCCAAACCATTAGCTAAGGCAATTTCACGCACTTGAGGTTTAGTTAAGTTAGCAAGTGGGAAAATAACCTTCTTAATCTGATCTTGATTTAATTGACTTAAGAAGTAAGTTTGATCCTTATTCCCATCCTTCGGACGCATCATATGAGTAAGACCATTTGCATCTTTAACAGTTTTAGCATAATGTCCCATTGCAATATAATCAGCATCTAGATCCATCGCAAAATCTAAAAATGACTTGAACTTAATTTGACTATTGCACATTACGTCAGGATTAGGCGTTCTTCCCTTTTTGTACTCATTTAAAAAGTATTCGAAAACACGATGCCAGTATTCTTTTTCAAAATTAATTGAATAGTATGGAATACCAATTTTATCGGCAACTTTCTTTACATCTTCGTAATCTTCAGTAGCGGTACAAACACCAGAATCATCAGTATCATCCCAATTTTTCATGAAAACACCGACAACATCATAGCCTTGTTGTTTGAGTAATAATGCTGATACTGATGAATCTACACCACCACTCATACCTACAACTACTCTAGTCTTGCTATTGTCAACCATTATTCAATCAATCCTTTACCTCAAGCAATATCTTACGCTCTTCAAGATCCTTCAAAATGTAATCTAAAAGATCTACAGTTGGCGCTAATTGCTTGTTTTTAAAAATATTAACCTTTTGCAAACCATTGCGATCAGTAACAACCATCGTTAAATGAGATAAATCCTTATTAACAGTCATCTTTAACTTAGTTGGTGCATTATAAGGTGAATCATTATACAAAGGATGTTCATAATTAAAATTACCCTTAGCAGTCTTCACAAAACCAGCATCAATTAAAGCATAAAGTTTTAACTCTGGATTTAAAGTAAACTTACGTTTATCACCATTAATCACAACTATATTTGCCATATTTTTCCTCACTTATTTATAATAAGTTACTTTCTTTTTAAAAGCAACCATTTTCTTTTAGATTGAATTCTTTGAACAATTTTTACCAGATTTTCAGCAAATGATTCTACTTCTTCATCTGTATTATACCGCCCAAACGAAATACGAATTGATTCATTAATTCGAGGAGAATCTGCACCAAAACATGCAATTAATACATGTGAAGGTTCAAGTGACCCTGCGGTACATGCGGAACCACCTGAGACAGCATAACCGTTTAAATCTAAATTAGTTTGTAATGAAGTAGTAGAAACACCCTTAAACCATAGATTTAAGACATGATGAGAATATCCAGGACCATGACCACCATTGATTTTATAATCAATCTTATTTTGATCAAGTTGGTTCAAAATAAGATCTTGGAAATGCGCATATTTTGCCTGAAGATCATCATGACCAATATTGGTCAGTTCTTTAACTGCTTCGCCAAAGCCAGCAATACCGGGTACATTTTCAGTTCCAGCACGACGTTTAGTCTCCTGTTCACCGCCTAAAACCAAATTTTGTAAATCAATATCAGAATTCTCATACAAAAATCCTAAGAATTTTGGTCCATTAATTTTATGAGCAGATACTGATAATAAATCAATATTCATTGCTTTGACATCAATATCAATCGTTCCCATGCCTTGAACATTATCAACATGGAAATATGCATTGCTCTCTTTGACCAATTCGCCAATTTCTTTAAGTGGCATAATGGAACCTACTTCATTATTTACGGCCATAACCGATACTAAAATTGTATCTGGCGTTAATTCTTTTTTCAGTTCATCTAAAGAAATATGTCCCGTCTCATCAACATTTAAATATACAACGTTGTAGCCTTCATCTTCTAATCGCTTCATAGGATTTAAAACTGAAGGATGTTCAATTTGCGTGGTAATAATCTTCTTACCAATATTTTTTCGACTGTATGCTGTACCAAAAATGGCAGTATTATTACTTTCTGAGCCACCGGATGTAAAGATAATTTCATTATCTTTAGCATTAATACTTGCAGCAATTTGATGACGAGCTCGATCAATCACATTTCTTGCTTGACGTCCCAACTCATAAGTACTTGATGCATTACCAAAATCATTTTTCATTTCATCAGTAATTACATCAATTACCTTAGGAGACATAGGAGTAGTCGCAGCGTTATCCAAATAAATTTCACGCACGTTAATTCATCTTTTCTACGTAATCACTAATTAATTTAGCAGCCTTAGCTCCAACCTTTTTAACAAATACATCAAAGTCTTCACTTGCACTGCCATCACCATTGTCAGAGATTGCCCGCATTGCAACTAATGGCTTATTAAAAGCATGAGCAACTTGAGCAAAAGCAGCACCTTCCATTTCACAAGCTAATGCATCAGGAAAGTTCTCTTTTATTTCATCCTTTTGCTTAGTTGAAGCTACAAATGAATCTCCAGTAACTACTAATCCTTCACTAAAAGCAACATTTTGCTTTTTAAGATATTCAGCGAATGCAGCTCTTTCTGGTGAATCAAGTACAAATTGAGCTGGTTGTTGTGGGATTTGGCCTTCTACATAATCACCTGCAGCAGTATTATGAGCATCATAATACATGAAGGCATTAGGCAAAACTAAATCTTCTTGATGAATATCCTTATGTAAAGCACCGGCAGAACCAGTCATAAAGATAACATCAATATCTACATTGCTTAACAAACTAGCTAGGTTCATCGCAGCTTGAGCTTTACCAATACCACTCAAACCTAAATAAACATCATTTCCGTTAACAGAAAAATGTTCGAATTCAGTTGATCCGAACATCTCTTTTTTTTCTGCGTGGAAATGATTACGATAAAATTCGGCTTCTTCAGCCATTGGAACAATAATCGCAATCTTCATAAATTTCCTCGTTTCAAATTATAAATGAAATAATGCTAAAAGCACTAAAATAATTAAAACAAGCACTATCAGAATAGCACTGTTCAGTCTTTTTTTCAGTTTTAAAGACTTTTCTTCGCGCATCTTTTCTTTATCGATAGGCTGCTGTGTTTGATAAAACTCCTGTCCATCGCCTTCCAAAGGACGTCTTCTTTCAGAATCATCCCTTTGAAAATCAGGATTAACATTAACTTCTTCTGTTGCATCATTATCAGTAAAAGCAGATTTAAGTTTGTCTACTAAACTTTTTTTCTGTCTTTTATGATAATCAGAACGCTTTTCTGTCATGATTACTTATTACTTTCAGCTTGAGCATTGCGCAATAGCATATTTTCCCAAACAGAAATGGCATAAATTGTCTTAGCATCGACAATTTTTCCTTCTGCTAATAAATTCTTTAATTCATCTAAACTATACCAATCAGAAGTTAAAAATTCATCTGCATCTAATGATCTCTTTTCAGTCAACTTAGTTAACGTATCACAATAGAAAAGATGCATTTTTTCATCACAAAAGCCTGGTGTAGAATAAAATTCACTAACTTTTTCCCAATATTCTGCCTTGTAGCCGCCTTCTTCATTCAATTCACGCTTCATAGCATCAAGAGGACTAGCGTCAGTTGGGTCAACAATTCCAGCTGGAATTTCTAAAGTGACTTGCTTGATAGCTTCACGCCATTGTTTTACCAAAAGCATTTCTTGTTGATCATTAATTGCAATAACACAAGATGCAGGGCGATGCTTAACTATTTCTCTAGTCGCAGTATCGCCATTAGGTAATTTGATTTTTCGAACAGATAAATCCAAGATTCTACCTTGAAAAATCTGTTGCGATGAGATTTCTGTTTCTTCTAAATCCACTAAGTCTCATCCTCCTTTTTTAAGCTAAATATACATTAACACATTGTAGGCCATTTTTTCCTTGAGCTAATTGATATTGTACTCGATCGCCTACTCGTAATGATTTATAGCCTTCTTCCTTAATAGCTTTATAGAAAACGAAGTACGATTTGTGGTTGCGATCGTCTTCAATAAAGCCATAACTGCTTCCTTCATCAAATTGTTTAACAGTACCTAAACGCATTATTTTTCTAATCCTTCTTGTACTGCTTCAGGGTAGTTTGCTTCAACAATTTCTGCACAACGACCACAAAGCATTGGTAACTTAGGATCTGCACCAATATCAGTTCTAATCATTCTACAACGTGGGCAAGCTTCACCTTCAGCATGCTTAACTACAACAGCAGCATTAGCAAGTTGCTCAGCGTCAGCTGGAGCTGGATCATCTGAAATAGTTAACTTAGAAACAATTAAAATTTCTCTGAAGTCAGCGTCTAATTCATCAAGCATGGCCTTAGTTTCTTTATCTGGGTAAATTGTTACGGCTGCTTCAAATGACTTACCAATCAACTTCTTGTTTCTTGCATCTTCAAGTGCCTTCAAAACATCATCACGCAACTTCATGAATTTAGCCCAGTTTTCAAGCAATTCATCGCGATTTGTATAGTTTTCTACTTTTGGCATATTTGCAAGTTGAACGTAATCTTCGTCTTCCTTCAAGAAGCCCCAAATTTCTTCCATAGTGTGTGGCAAAATTGGAGTCAAAATCTTAGCCAACTTAACTGCAGCATCATAGATAACTGTTTGCATTGAACGACGTGCATGACTGTTTTCAGCTTCAATGTAAAGAACGTCCTTGGCAAAATCAAGATAGAATGCTGAAAGATCATTAGAAATGAAGTTAAAGACCTTCTTGAAGACAGTAGTAAAGTCAAACTTATCGTAAGCTGCTAAGCATTCTTTGATTAAGTCATTTAACTTAACTTCCATGTATTGGTCTACTGAACGAAGATCATCGTAAGCAACACAATTTTTCTTAGGATCAAAGTCGCTAGTATTAGCAAGCATGTAACGGAAAGTATTTCTGATCTTTCTGTAGCTTTCTGCAGATTGTTGCAAGATTCCCATTGAAACAGCAACGTCTGACGTAGTATCAGCTTGAGCTACCCAAAGACGAATAATTTCTGCACCCATTTGCTTGATTACGTCATTAGGTGAAATAACGTTACCAAGTGACTTAGACATCTTGTGGCCCTTATCATCCAAAACGAATCCTTGAGAAAGAACTTGCTTGTATGGAGCTTGACCAGTGACAGCAACTGAAGTAATCAAACTTGAGTTAAACCAACCACGGTATTGGTCACTACCTTCAAGGTAAAGATCAGCTGGGTAATGTAAGCCATCACGTTTTTCCATGACACCTGACCATGATGACCCAGAGTCAAACCAAACATCAAGAATATCCTTTTCCTTAGTGAATTCACCATTTGGTGAGTGTTCTGAAGTAAAGCCTTCTGGCAATAATTCCTTAGCAGTATGAGTGTACCAAGCGTTTGAACCTTCTTTTTCGAAGATCTTAGCAACATGTTCAATTGTTTCTGGAGTAACGATTGGTGTGTCATCTTCAGCGTAGAAAATTGGAAGTGGAACACCCCATGCACGTTGACGTGAGATTACCCAGTCACCACGATCTTTAATCATGTTGTAAAGACGAGTCTTACCCCATGAAGGGATGAAGCTCGCTTTTTCAATTTGATCAAGAATTTGATCTCTAAACTTAGCAATTGAAGCAAACCATTGAGTAGTTGCTCTAAAGATAACTGGCTTCTTAGTACGCCAATCGTGTGGGTATGAGTGAGTAAAGACCTTAAGCTTAAGAAGTGCACCAGCATCCTTTAACTTTTCGATCATTAACTTATCTACGTCTTGGTAAAACTTGCCCTTAAGTTCAGGTACTTCATCAGTGTAGCAACCGTGAGCATCTACTGGACTGAAGATTGGCAAGTTATATTTTTGACCAACGTTAAAGTCGTCTTCACCAAAGCCAGGTGCGGTATGAACTAAACCAGTACCATCATCCAAAGTTACGTGGAAGCCTTCAATTACAAGACTTTCCTTGTCGTAAATTGGGTGCTTAGCCTTCATGTATTCCATGTCGGCACCCTTAACTGTTTGAACAACCTTATAGTCATCCCAACCGATTTCTTCAGCTACTTTATCAAGCAAGCCAGTAGCAACAACGTAACGTTTATCGCCAACTTGAACTACTGAGTAATCAAACTTAGGATTTACACAGATTGCTTCGTTTGCTGGAATAGTCCAAGGAGTAGTAGTCCAGATTACGAAATAAGTATCCTTAGGATCGATGATGCCTTTACCGTCAGTTACTGGGAAAGCAACGAAAATTGAATTTGCTTCAACATCTTTATATTCAACTTCAGCTTCAGCTAAAGTAGATTCACTTGACCATGACCAGTAAACAGGCTTCTTACCCTTGTAAATGTAACCCTTCTTGTACATTTCACCAAAGACACGAATTTCTTGTGCTTCGAAGTCATGTTGCAAGGTAACATAAGGATGATCCCAATCTGCCATCACACCAAGACGCTTAAAGTCATTCATTTGCTTTTGAATTTGTTCTTCAGCATATTGACGACAAAGTTCACGGTACTTAGCACGATCCATACTCTTACGGTCTACGCCTTTTTTAGCAAGTTGTTGTTCTACTGGAAGACCGTGAGTATCCCAACCTGGTACGTATGGTGCATAGTAACCATTCATGTTCTTGTAGCGAACAATGATATCCTTTGAGATCTTGTTCAAAGCATGTCCCATGTGGATATTACCATTGGCAAATGGAGGGCCATCGTGTAAGTCAAAACGAGGCTTACCTTCATTAAGCTTTAATCTTTGTTCATATAATTTATTTTCACGCCATTGCTTTTGCCATTCTGCTTCACGAACTGGCAAATTACCGCGCATTTTAAATTTAGTTTTACCTAAATTAAGAGTGTCTTTAATTCTCATTAACAAATTCCTTTCTAAAAAAGAAAACCTCGCCCTAATTAGGACGAGGTTAACCGTGGTACCACCTAAATTGAACTTAAAAAAGTTCCACTTAATTTGCGTAACGTGCAAAAAACGTTTAGATCATTCAGACAGCTGATCAACCTTTAGGCTCTTATGCTAATCTTCCACCAACATTAGCTCGCTGAATTGCCCTCAAGTTTTACTGCCAATCTAATTTTCATTTTTTGTAATCATCCGGGAAAACAATTGTTGGACCTGATGAACTCTTAGGTACTTCAGGTTTTAAATTAATTGTCTCATGATGCGGACTATCGCCTGTCATTGGCTTAGGAGTGGTTTCTTCTTCATCATCAGAATCATCTGACAACTCCTCATCCAAATCATCAGGTTCTTGAGAAGAGTTTACGTCATTTACATCATCGTTGTCAATATCTTCATCATCGATTGCAGTTTCATTTGCGATTTCTTCTTCTTCACCGATTGGTTCTGCACCATTACCCGGATAAAATCGTTCCGTATGGAAATATTCATCTAAAGCATGCTGCCAAGTTTCATCATTTAAATTATTTATCTCATTTTGGAGCATTGCTTGCATATGACTACGAAATTCGCCTATTTGTTTCTTTAAACGCTTGTAATCATTAGAGATAACTTCTTGCTGTTGTTTTTGATAGCCAACTTCTGTTTGAGCTTCCTTTTTAGCATCATCCAGAATACGTTTGGCTTCTGCTTCCGCATTTTCTTTTAATTGATCTACAGTTTTTTGAGCAGAAATAAGCGACTTCTTCATATTACTATACTCATCTACTTGAGCCTGCATATCTTCTACTTTTTTATTTAAAGATACTACTTCGTTCTTTAAATCTACTACTTGATCAAGTGCATCCCCATAATTATCAACAACATCATCTAAAAAACTATCCACTTCATAGCGATCATATCCATTACGACCTCGATGCTTAAATTTCTTATTATGAATATCCATCGGCGTCAATTTCGTTTCTTTGTCTGCCAAAGTTTTAGCACCACCTTATATTTTCCTTTTCTTGTAGCCGAAACATTTTCAATCAAAACACGCCCAAAATGCCTCAAACTCAAAATATCATTCTCTTTAACCATTATATTAGAATCTGCTATGTCATGCCAATTTAATTTGACTAAATGGTTTTCAATCATTTTTTGAATCTGACCACGACTTTGTTTGCTAATTCCAGATAGTACTGCATCAATTCTCATTGAAGCAACAATTTCTATCTTTTCCGTTGAATCATCCTTCGGCACTAGAACATCTTTAAAAGAAATCTCTCTTAATTTTACTTGTGCTCTTCCAATCCGAGTAACCTGCTCTTCAAAAAAATCCACTAATTCTTTTTTAGCAAAAAATTGCCATTTACCATTTTCATCAGTAATTATATCGCCAAAAGTATCAGTCTCAATTCCAGAATTAGCCAGGGTACCTAAAATCGCACTATGATTAATTTTGATAAATTTTTGTGGATATTCAATTTCATATGGCTGAATTAAATAATCGCTGGGTTGCAAATTAACCCATTCCTCGCTTAAATAAACACGTTTTTTCTCCGCATTCGAATATCCGCCATACTCTTGCATAAAAACATCATTACCCACGATGATTTTTAGAATTGCTCTTTTACCCGGATCTAAAAAATCGGTTAAAATTGGTTCATGTTTAAAAATTATTTGATTAAAAAGACCAGTAAAATAATCAATTACTGGTCTTTCTTCTTGATTAAAATGTGGGTAAAACTTACTTGCTTGTCGCTTTTGCATTAACCTAACACCCTCAATAAAATATTAAAAATCCAAAATAGAACATAATTCTGTACAAAGTACAAAATGAATAATCCAATAATTGGAGAAATATCAATTCCAGTAGAATAGGCCAACTTAGCAAACGGACCTTTTCTGAACAAGTTCAAGTATGGATTTACAATCTTATCTAAAAAGCGACCAATTACAGAATTACTTAACATTGGTACCCAACTTAAAATTGCATCAATAACAATAAATAGACTGTAAAGCCATAAGATCCAAGTAAGAGCTACGTAAATAAAATGTATTACGTTTAACATTAACTTAAATTATCTTTCTTATCAATTAAGTCACTAATTTTGCCATCTGTCACAAATTTAGGTGGAGTGGCTAAAAAGATCTTGTCACCGATGCGTTGAATTTCACCGTTTAATGCATAAACTGTTCCTGTGATAAAATCAACGATTCGTCGAGCGGAACTATCTTCCATTCTGCTAAAGTTAATTACTACTGCCTTATTATTCAACAAGTTTTGTGCAACATCTTTAGCATCAGAATAAACACGCGGCTCATACAACACAATTTTACTTTTGGCTGAATTTAATCCTGATTTAATCGAAACAACATTGTCTCGACTAACAGAATTCAGAGGTAAGTTTTCATTATCATCTTTGTTTGAAGTAGCATATTCTTCTTTTTCCAATTCATCTTCATCATCATTGGAAATGCCGAAAAATCTACCCAATTTATCAAAAGCCATCTGTATCTACCTCCAAACTAGTTTTCACCACGATGTTTGAAGAATGGAATATCATCACTATCGTCTTGAGCACTAGTTTCAATTTGAGAAATACTATCTTGATCATCATTGCTAAAAGTATCGAAGCTTTCATGATCACCCTTTGGCTCAGCAGGTTTAGTATTTCTTCTTTGATTATCTTGATTATCGTTCAATCCCCAAACACTGGTTGGATCAACCATTGTTTGCTTTGGCTTTTCTGCTTCATGATCCGCATCTGCATTATTAGATGGTTGAACAGTTTGTGGACGGTCAACAGTTTGCTTTTCTGGTTGAACAGTATTATTAGCAACAGGTTCTGCTTCCTTCTTAGGTTGAGCCTTAATTTGGTGGCTACGTCCTGGTAATTGCTTTGATGCGGCTTCTTCGGCTTTAGAATCAATACCAGTAGCAATTACAGTAACTACCACTTCATCACCTAAGTTAGGGTTAATTGATGTACCGAAGATAATGTTGACATCATCACCAGCAGCCTTAGAAACAATTTCTGAAGCATCTTGAGCTTCAAACAAAGTAAGGTCAGGACCACCAGTAATGTTAAGCAATACTTGCTTAGCACCATCAATTGATACTTCAAGAAGTGGTGAAGAAATAGCAAGCTTAGTAGCTTCTACAGTTCTATTTTCACCACTAGCACGACCAATACCCATCAAGGCTGCACCTTGGTTTTCCATAACAGTCTTAACATCAGCAAAGTCTAAGTTTACGTAGTCAGTTGAAGTAATCAAGTCTGAAATACCTTGTACACCTTGCTTCAAGACATTATCAGCTTCTTTGAAGGCATCCATCATTGGGGTCTTCTTATCAACCATTTCAAGCAAACGATTATTAGCAATAATAACTAAAGTATCAACGTATTGCTTTAATTGGGTAATTCCTTCTGCTGCGTTCTTAGAGCGCTTAGGGCCTTCAAAACTGAATGGGCGTGTAACTACACCAACAGTTAAAGCACCGGTCTCACGAGCAATTTTAGCTACTACAGGAGCTGCACCAGTACCGGTACCACCACCCATACCAGCAGTGATAAAGATCATATCAGCACCCTTAAGTGCATCTTCAATTGTTTGTTCACTTTCTTCAGCAGCCTTTTGGCCTACTTCAGGATGTGAACCAGCACCTAAACCTCTTGTTAACTTAGGCCCTAATTGAATCTTGTTTTCAGCTTTATTACTGTTTAAAGCTTGAACATCAGTGTTTGCTGCAATAAATGAAACACCTTGTACACCGTCATCAATCATTCGGTTAACAGCATTGCCTCCGGCACCGCCAACACCAATAACTTTGATGACAGCATTCTTATTGTCGTCTGAATCGAATGTAAAATCCATTAAATTAACCACCTTTAATCAAAGAATTTCTTAAAGAAACTCTTCAAGCCATTAGATTTTTCTTGATTATTATTTTCCTCGTCCACTGAAGAATCATCTCTTGCGGACATTTTGTTTCTATTATAAGCTTCTTTGGCTTCACTTTCACTAGTAGAAACAGTTCTTTTAGAATTCTTGGAAGTTTTTGGTTGTGAAACTGGTTCTTCAACTACATTTTCACCAAAACCGTAAATTACACTGTTAACAAGATAGTCTACTTCTGACATCTTGTAAGAATAATTTACTATTCCATATGCAGCTGTATAAATTGGATTGCGCATACCAATTTGATCTGGTTGATAAATACGTGCTTTAACGTTTAAACCATTGGCTGTCAAACTATCAATTCCTTGAAGTAAACTAGTTCCACCGGTGATAACAATACCACCCGGTTGCTTCAAAGCATTATGCTTGGCTAAACCCTTGCCAAGACGAGTTAGAATTTGCTCAAGACGTGCATTAATGATTTCACTCAGGTAAACTTCATCAATCATTTGCTGTCCATTTGAGCCTACACTATTAATTGCAAATTTATCATTCTTAGAAGCAAATTGCGGATCAGCGAAGCCATAATCTAATTTAATTTGTTCAGCATCACGTTTAGAAATACTTAAAACAGCAGAAATATCATTAGTGATATCGCTACCACCTTCCAAATCAATATTAGCGTATTTGATTTGGCCTTCCTTAATTACTGTTGCTGTACTTACTCCACCACCGAGGTCAATAATTACAGAACCGAAAGTTTTTTCACTTTCATTTAATGCAACACTAGAAATTGCCAATGGCGTTGGAACAAAGAAATTGTTGTGATAGCCTGCACGTTCAATTGCTTTTTTAATGTTATGCAAAGAACCTGTTGGAGCTGTTAACAAAATACCAGTTACTCCAAGTGAACGAGCAATCATCTTACGAGGATCATCAACCTCAGTTTTTCCATCAATTAAGAATCGACTAGGCAAAAAAGCAATTGCTTCACGATCATCTTTTGCAGCAGCATGAATCGCAGAGCGAATCGTTCTTTTGACATCTTCATTATTTACTTCTTGTCCTTCTTCACCGACATTAGCAAATCCAGTTGCTGTCTCTAATTGCAACATTCCTACTGGAATTCCGGCTACGACACTATAAATTTTTGCATTAGTCTTTTCTGCCACGCCTTTTAAAGCACGGCTGATAGCTGCTGCAGTCTGATCAATATCAACAATTTGACCATGTCTCATGCCTGAATTGGGCGTAGTAACTGCACCAATGACTTTACCCGAATCTGCCACAACTGCTTTCACGCTTGTGGTTCCTATATCAAGACCCACTAAAAGATTTGAATTCTCCAAAATTAAGCCCCCATTAATATTTGCCTTGAAAAAATTCTAACATAAATAAACAAGTAAAACAGCTACGATACCCCGTAGGCTTTCTTTTCACTTGAAGTTAATGGCCTGCTAAACGCACCTATTTCTAAATCAATTAAGCTATTTTTTCCAGCTTTAACTTTAATTTCGTCATAATATTTTAGTTTGCTCTTTAACGTTACGGTACTGCCAATAATTACATTGCCATCTTTCATAACTAAAATTACTTGTGACTTTCGTCTAGTGTTCCCACTTAATAATTTTACCTGGTTTTGGAATGATTTGGGCAAACTATTAAATAAGTTTAAATCTTCTTTTAAAGAAGTTGCTTTATTATAGCCAACAAAAATAGGTTTATCTTGATCGACTTTTGCCCAAGTAATTGCAGTACTGCCTAACTTGCCATTACTTAAAATCTTACGATAATCATCGCCATCTTTTAAATAGCCTACGGTTTTACGTTCATTAATTTGCAATATGAGCTGGTTAACATGACCTAAATGTGCTTGGGCACTTTCTATTTCAGGATACTTCTTAGATAATTTTTGGCTCAAATCTTTTTGTTGAAACAAATAATCAAAAACCTTATCACTGGCTTTGATCTTAGATGCCTTCACGATTCCTTTAATTGGTAAATCCGAAGCACCAATCACCTTAACCGTACTTATATTGGCCAAGGGAGAAATATAATAGCCTAGCCCAGCAATCGCCAAAACTGAAACTGACATTATTAAACCAAGCCGCCGTCTTAGTGACCGTCGTCTTTCCGCCTGTAAACTAGAAAGTGAGGCAGAAATCTTGGCTTGCGATTTACGACTATTTTTTTGTTGATTGAATTTATGATTCAAATAAGGAGATAATTCCTTTCTTGGATCAATCCTCGTTACTGGTTTCTTTGCCATCTGCCTCACCGGCCTCCTAGCGTGAAATCTCTTCCATCACTTTAATCACTTGATCAGATGCATCAGGTACACCTAATGCCTTTGAAGCCTGACTCATTTCTTTAGCGTATTTTTCATCAAGCAAAATATGATCAATTGAAGAAACAAAATTATTAGGGTTAAGATCATCTTCTGGGATGACCAAGGCTGCGCCAGCCTTCTCTAAATCTAATGCATTCTTCATTTGGTGATTGTGCGTTACATTAGGACTTGGAATCAAAATTACAGGTACACCTAATGCAGTGAACTCTGCAATACTTGTTGCTCCAGATCTTGAAACAACACAAGTCATTTCTGGTAATAAACCGGGCATGTTCTTGATGTATGGCAAAACCTTAATATTATTACCAATATCTACGTTCTCTAACTTCTTTTGAACTGAATCAAAATAGTAAGTACCTGTAGCCCAAATAATTTGGTATGGCTTAGTCTTTAAATTCATTAATGACTTAAGCATAATTCGATTGATAGCTAAAGCACCACGGGAACCACCAAAAACTAAAACAGTTGGCATTTCTGGACTAAGTCCCCACTTCTTCTTTATATCAATCTTTTCTTCATGTAAGCTCAAAACCTGTTGTGATCTTGGATTACCTGTTTTAACTAGCTTCTTTTTTTCAGGGAATTCTTTTGCAGCATCGTCAAAAGTGTAACAAATGCGATCAACATAGTGGCCTAAAAACTTGTTAGCTAAACCAACAACTGAATTGGATTCATGGATCATAGTTGGAATATGCATTTTAGCTGCTTCATAAACCATAGCTCCACTAACATAACCACCTGTACCCAAAACGACATCAGGCTTAAATTCTTTTAAAATCTTCCGTGCACTCTTTGTAGCTTGTAAAAACAATTTAATGGTTTCAAAATTTTTCAACGGATGCTTACGATTAAATCCTTGAATGTTAATTGTTTTGAAATTAACACCAGCTGCAGGAACAATTTTAGATTCCAATCCTTTTTTAGTTCCGACAAATAGAATTTCATCATTTTTGCTAATTCCACGTTCTTTCAAACGTTCAATAATTGCCATAATTGGGTAAATGTGACCACCTGTGCCACCGCCGGTAAATATAACTCTCATTTTATTTAGTCTTCAATTCCTTAATAAATTTTACAAAGTAATCGCCACGATCTTCAAAGGTTCTGAATTGATCCCATGAAGCACAAACTGGTGAGAACAAGATTACATCTCCAGGTTCACTTAACTCATATGCTCTTGGAACAGCTTCTTGAAGAGTATTAACAATTACAATATCTTTAATGCCAGCTTTTCTAGCAGCATCAGCTAATAGATATTTTGTTTCTCCATAAAGAACAATAGATTTAACATGCTTCTTGAACAATGGTACTAAATCATCAAACAAGAATCCTCTATCAAGACCACCTGCAATTAAAACTTCTGGTTCTTTGAATGCAGGAATAGCAACTGTAGCTGCTTCAATATTAGTTGACTTAGAATCATTATAAACCTTGCGTCCATCAAGAGTTGTTACATATTGCAAACGGTGCTTAGCACCAGTGAAAGTACTCAAAACCGCTGCAATATCATCATTATCTGCACCCATAATCTTTGAAATTGCAATTGCAACCAAGCTATTTTGTAAATTATGAATACCTGGTAATTTGATATCTGCAATCTTCATGATCTTTTCATTGTGACTCTCAAGATATTCATCACCAATAAAGTAATCTGCATTAGAATCTGTTTCTGAGAAAGTTTGCATCTTAGCAGGTGTTACTTCTTTTTCTTTAGCTAAAATATCTTTTTGATCAAAGTTAGCAATAAAGTAGTCACCACTATTTTGAGTTCTAGTAACGTTCAACTTAGCATTTACATAATTTTCAAAGGTCTTGTGATAGTCCAAGTGAACATTATTATAAATGTCGACAATAGCAGCCACCTTAGGATCAATATCTGTTACGCCAAGTAATTGGAAACTAGAAATTTCTACTACCAAGATATCATCCTTAGTTGCCTTAGGTACTACTTCAGAAATTGGCACACCAATATTACCTACTGCATAGGCATGATGACCTGACTTTTGTAAATGATGATCCAAAATTCTTTGAGTGAGCATCACAGTGGTAGTTTTACCATTTGAACCTGTGACACAAACATAAGGAGCATCACTACAACTTAAAGCAATTTCAGGCTCTGTAATAATTGGAATATTTAGTTCTTCAGCTTTTTTAACCATTGGATTCTCATATGGAATACCTGGATTTTTAACTAAATAATCAAAATGTTCTTTTTCAAGTAAATCAACTGGGTGATGTCCGCCAATTACACGAACGTCTTTAGCCTTTAGCTCTTGTGCTTTTTCATTTTTATCAAGATCAGCCTTGTCATTCAAGGTTAATTTAGCACCTAATTTTAAAAGTAATTCGCTAACTGCAAATCCACTTTTACCTAAACCTAAAACTAAAATATTCTTATTACTATAAGTTTTAATATCCTTCATTTTTTATTTTTATCCCCAAATTGCTAAATATAAAATACTACCTACTAAACCAACAATCCAAAAAGCAATGTCTACTCTCCATTCTGACCAGCCTAACATTTCAAAATGATGGTGAATAGGAGTCATCTTAAAAATTCTCTTACCAGTAGTTTGGAAAGAAATAACCTGCATAATTACACTAGCAGTTTCACATACAAATACAATACCCACTAACAAAAGTGACCATGGTCTATTAAGCATAATACTTACTGTAGCAAGACCACCACCTAATGCAAGTGAGCCTGCATCCCCCATGAAGATTTTGGCAGGCTTATGGTTGAAAATAAAGAAAGCAATCAAACCGCCAATTACACTCATACAAAAGGCTAAAATAGCCAAATTCTTTTGTTTAAATGCGATATAAGCATATGTACCATAGGCTACTACAGATAACCCGGTAGCTAAGCCATCCAAACCGTCTGAAAGGTTAACAGCATTAGAAAAGCCAACCAACCAGAAGATAATGAAGATTACAAATAATGCTACGCTATGAACAACTCCAGCAAATGGAATGTATAAACCAAAATTAAAGTGATCGCTTGAAGCAATTAATACAATCACAATGGCAATAATAATTTGTAAAGCAAGTTTTTGCCATGCTCTTAAACCCAAATTTCTTTTGTAATACAGCTTGATTCCATCATCAAGGAAACCAATGATACCGTAACCTAAAAGACTGATTACTAAAATCCAAACAACTTTGTTCAAGCTATGTTGCCATGCAGCAACCCAGATAACAGAAATTACTGCTGCAATAACAAAAATTGTTCCTCCCATTGTAGGAGTTCCTGATTTCTTTTGGTGCCATTTTGGCCCTTCATCACGAATTTCCTGTCCTTCATGATGCGAATGCATAAACTTAATTAACAACGGTAAAAAAATTACCGTCAAAATTAATGAACTAATTAAAGCAACAAAACTTGCTTGCATAATACTCATCCTATGCTACTCCTTTAAATTAACTTTTATTTTTTCTCCAGATTTTAACTCTGCTCCCTTGGCCACACTTTGGCTGGTAACAGTTCCGGTTCCCTTTATGCTTAATTTAATACCTGATACATTAGAGAATTGATGTAAATCATTAAAACTCCACCCCTTCATATCAGGACAATTTATTTTACCTGAGGTATATACAAAGATCTTGTCCCCAGACTCCAATTTCTCACTGCTCTTAATTCCTTGAGCAGTAATTCTATCTTTTTCACCTACTTTAACTAAGTTAAGACCAACTTGCTTAGCTTTAGCTGAAGCTTGAGCAACTGTCATATTCTTGAAATTAGGAACACTAACAGTCGTGGTTGAATTATCACTTTTAGCCATTGTAATAATTCGACTCATCATTGGTTTAAAGATAGAAGCTAAAATCTTTTCAGCTGTTGTCCCAGCCAAATGAGGTTGCTTGATAGTTAGGTAAATACAATATCTAGGATCCTTGGTAGGGTAAACACCTACAACCGAGAAGATGTAATTACTATCGCCCTTAAGATAGCCGCCACCTTTAGGATTGGCAATCTGTGCTGTACCAGTTTTAACTCCAATATCAGCATTCCCCATCTTGTAGGCTGAACCAGTACCTGACTGTTTATTCAAAACTTTTCTCATATTAGCCAAAACAACTCGTTTAGTTTTAGCAGAATAAATTGGCGTACCGACTTTTTTAATTTGGTAACCCTTTATTGTTTTACCATTAAAATCAGTAACTTTATCAACTAATTGTGGTTTAACCATTTGACCATTGTTCCCCAAGGAACTGTAGGCCTGCATCATTTGCATTACATTTACGTTAACCCCCTGACCAAATGCAGTTACCGCTTGGTCAACTGAAGTCTTAAATGAAATGAAGCCTGGTTGTTCACCTGGAAGAGTTATACCAGTTTTTTCACCAATATGGAACCTCTTAAGGTACTTTTTCCAAGTTTTTGAGCCCATCTTTTGTTCCAACTTAACGAAACCGGTATTACTTGATCTTTCAAAAGCTTGTGAAAAAGGAATGGTACCCCAACCCGAAGTAAGCCAGTCATGAATTGTCGAGCCACCAATACTTACTGAACCTGAACGATAATATTCATTAGGATTGTAATTACCACTGTTTACTGCAGCCGCAAATGACAACACCTTAAATACAGAACCTGGTTCGTATGTATCTTGAACTAAAATATTTCGATATGACTTAGTTAAGCCCCTCCTAGTTTGAGGATTAAAAGTTGGACGCTGTGAAGCAGCTAAAATTTTTCCTGTCTTCATATCCTCAACTACTGCGGTAATAGAAGTAGGATCATAAGCCTTCTGAACTTCAGTTAGTTTTGTCTCCAAATAACTTTGTAATTGTGAATTTAATGTCAAATACAAGTTATTACCATTTTCAACTGGTTTATAAACCTGACTTGGGTTAGGTGATTGATTTTCAGTAGCATCTACTGTTGAAATGCGATAACCATCTTTACCAGTCAAAGTATTGTTAAAGTAGGCTTCTAACCCCATAGTACCAACTAATGTTTCACTATTAGTCTTTTTGTCATACTCTGGTTGAGCTAATCCCACAATATGCGAAGCAAAATTACCATTTGGATATAAACGAGAAGGCGTCTCTACAAATTTAATACCAGGCAATTTCATGGCTTCAATCTGTTTCTTCTGCTTTAAAGTTAAGCCGCTACCGCCGCTACCAAATTGAACTTGGAAAGCTTTATGCTTGGGATTCAAATATTGGTAAATCTTATCCGCAGATAGTGGTAAAACATTTGATAGCTTCTCTGCAGTTTCAGTTTTATTAACCACATATTCTGGTTTATTTTTGTAATTAATTGACGACTTATCCAAAATTGCATAAATAGTATACAAATGCGAATCTTCTGCGATCGCTAAGCCATTACAATCATAAATTGTTCCCCGCGACGCCTTAATAATCTCATTGCGCCTATAAAGCTGCTTAGTTCTCTGCGATAAGTTCTGTCCACTGACAGTTTTAGAAATTCCTATATATAAAAATCTAGCTGTAAATACAAGAAAAACCAAAGCCACAGCTACTTGGAGAACTCTCCCCACTGTGAAGCGGTAGCTGTGAGCTTTGGATTTTTGTAATTTTAAATTACTATTTTTTTTCATTAGCGAATTGTCCTAATGTTTTTATTAATCAGAGTTAATCCTTTTTCACGCGCAATCTTGTTTAAGCGTGAAGTAGAAGTTAACTCACCAATTTCTTGACGTAAATCGGTGATCCTATTCTGTTCCTTAGCAACTGTCTGCTGAGTTTGACTTAACTCATGTTGAGCCGAAGTTGCAGAAATACTAGAAGAAACCAAGAAGATCATCATTCCCAAGGTGACGATACTTCCTATTGCTAGTAAAGTCTTCTCTAAAATATTGTAAGGAACTTTATGCGGATCAAGGATAATTCGTTGACGTTTCTGCGAACCATTCTGTTTTCTAGGTTCATATTCAATTTTTCTTGCTGAGCTGTCAGCCATAGCATTTTCCTCTTTATAACTTCTCTGCAACCCGTAGTTTTGCACTGTGTGAGCGGTTGTTGTTTTCTAACTCGGAAGTTGAAGCAGTAATCGGTTTGCGATTTACCAAACGAAGTGTTGGTTTCATATCGTCTGGCACAAAGGGCATTCCTCTTGGAACCTCAACCTCTGAATACTTCTTAAAAATCTTTTTAACGATTTTATCTTCATGGGACTGAAAGGTAATCACGCTAAGTCTGCCACCAGGTCTTAAAATCTTAATAGCTTCTTCAAGTGAAGCCTGTAAAACATCAAGTTCGTGATTAACAGCAACTCGTAAAGCTTGAAAGCTTTTCTTAGCTGGATGTCCTCCAGTCCTTCGTGCATACGCGGGAATCGCCTCTTTAATAATGTCAACCAATTCAAAGGTTGTCACAATTGGCTTATCCTTACGTCTTTCTACGATCCTATGAGCAATCTGCCGGGAGAATTTTTCATCTCCATATTGATATAAAATATCTGCTAGCTCTTTTTGACTTAAGGTATTAACTAACTGATATGCATCCGTATCTTGACTTTGATCCATTCTCATATCTAACCTTGCATTATAACGATATGAGAAGCCACGATCAGCTTGATCAAACTGAGGTGATGAAACACCTAAATCGTAATATATGCCATCTATTCCATCTGCGTAACCCAGCTTAACTAGATCCTGCTCCAGATTACTAAAGTTGTCATGTACTAATTTCAATTTAGGTTCACTATCTGGCTGCAATAAATCAGCGAAGTTCAACTCTGCCGATTTTATCGCATATTCATCTTGGTCAAAACCGACTAACGTACCAGTTTCAATTTTACTTAACAAATACTTGGCATGCCCACCGCCGCCAAAAGTTGCATCTACATAAAGACCACCGTTTTTTGGTTTTAAATTATCTATAGTTTCGTGTAAGAGTACACTGGTGTGTTTGAATTTCATAGTTTTATAGTTCAATGTCGTCCAAATTTTCAGCAATATCATCATAGTCTTCGTTAGCTTCTTCCTCAAAGCTATCCCAACGTTCCTTAGCCCAGATTTCAATTCGGTCAGAAACTCCTACAATGACACATTCTTTAGTAAGTCCAGCATGAGCTTTTAATGTCGATGTAAAATTGACACGCCCCTGCTTATCGAACTCACTTTCCATCGCACCAGAGTAGAATAAACGCATAAATTTACGCGTATTCCTCTTAGTCAACGGAAGTTTTGCTAATTTGGCTTCTATCTTTTGCCATTCTTCCATCGAATAGCCAAAAATACAGCCTTCCATTCCTCGAGTAAATACCATTTTATTTCCAATTTGATTGCGAAGTTTCGCTGGTATAATTAGGCGACCCTTGCTATCAAGATTGTGGTGATATTCACCCATGAACATGGTCTAGCCCCCTTCCACTAAATAATTTACCACAATTCACCACTCTCTACCACAAACTCTGGAAAAAAATACATATTTTTATGCTTATTTATCTTTTTATTTTATAAAATTTAAAAAAGCTGCAAAATATTATAATTTTGCGGCTTTTGCATATACAAATAATTTTTACTTTATTAAAAAATTAGTAACTAAATTAATAAGCAAACATTAAAATTAATGAACCAAGATACCAAAAACAACTGCAAGCAGCTAAATAATCCCATAACTTGCGAATCGTTTTACCTAATGAAATATTTTTATTTTTAATTGCATCGTTTAAAGACACAATAACAACTAAGATAAAATAAAATAAAAATCCATATGGTAAAAAAGAAGGCAAGTTAGCATGTGTAGTGGCTAAATTGCATGCGGCAAACAAGAAAAAAGGCAAAACATCATAGCCTCTAAACTGAGCATGTGGGAAAATTTTATTAATTAAAAAAGCTGCTACCAAACCGATAACTGGTATTAAGAAAATAAAAAGCATAAAAGATCCTCCATCCTTTTTATTCTAAACTACAATTCATTTGAAAAAAACTATTAATAAGCATAAAATATTGTTCAAGTAGGAGGGCTTTTTATGGCACGAAAAAAGAAGAAGAAATCTGGTTTTCAAAAATTGACAATTGTAATGGCTTGGTTAATGGCAGTTATTACATTAGCCGCAGTTGTTGCTGGTGCTGTCGGTGCAATGGCCGGAGCAGGAATGTTTTAAAAAAGAGACGAGAAAAATTTTTCTCGTCTCTTTTTATTTTTATACACGATAAGCATTTAAATCAATTAAGAACGGATAATCTTGTGCTAGGTTACCCCAAATCCAGTATAAACAAACGAAGAATCCTGCCGTCCATCCTTGATTCACTAATAGACTCATTAATAAGCCATGAATCGACGTCGTAGCTATTCCTATCATGTTAAAGATCAGCCAACTATATGCTACAAAAATTGTCGTTCCTAATAAAACTACAATTAGTCTTGCCCAAAATATTTCTGGTAAAAAGCGAGCAATTTTTTGACAAATCCAACAGCTGAGGGGTAAGAAAACTGCATAAACTCCAATAAGGCCATAAAAGTAAATGTCAGCAACTATTCCCGTGCCTAAGGCCAGCCAAATTTCATTTTCATTGGTGTCATCAAAAAGTCCAATCAGCATTACACTAATCGGTAAAATTAGACTAGCGGCACCAAAACTTCCATAATCCATAAATTGATGCAAATAAAATGAACAAACACCATCTACAACAATGGCAACAAAAAGTCCAATTGCTAAAACCCATTTACGAAAAATAGACATTAGTTAGCCACCTGTCTTTCAATAACTGTAACAACTGACGGATCGCTAATATCACCTGCTGGTTTAATTCTAATTTGATCAGATAAACCAAATGAATCACGGGTAGTCTGAGTAACAGTACCAATTAAAAGTCCTTTAGGCGAATTACCACCCATACCACTCGTGTAAACTCTAGTGCCGGCCTTTAACTTGCGGCCATCAACTACTTGAGTAAAGGCTAATTGGTTATTAGCTGTAACAGTAATGATCCCGTGAACGGTCTTGCCATTAGCAACATCTGCTTGAACAGAAAAACGGTTAGCCGATTCATCTGTAGTAGTGATCAATTCGACTTTTGAAGAAGCGGCATTAGCTTCAACAATTCGTCCAATAACTCCACCACCACACATTACAGCCATATTCTTCTTAATACCTGAAGAACTACCTTTATTAATTGTAAGTAGATCTGACCAGGTATCTGGAGCACGAGAAATAACTGAAGCATTGATCAAAGTATAACCACTTAAAGTATCTTTCAAATTCAATGCTGCTTTTAACTGCCGATTTTCTTTCTCTAAGCTGGCATTACGGACCTTAGTTTGACCTAAATTAGTAATTTGGCGCTTCAGATGGTTATTCTCATCTTGTGCATTTAAAATCTCATGTGCATTATTCAAACCACCAGAAATAAAACCTACCGGAACATCAATAATTCTAGATCCTAAGGCTACAATATCATTTCCTAAGCTTTGAACAAGCAATGGAGCATTACGTTTATTACGTAAACTAACACTCCCACCTAAAACGGCAAAAATGACAATAATTACAATAAATGTTGATAATAACTTTTTATTTTGTAGAAATTTTTTCATTAAGAATTGATCCTAAAGAAAAACCGGCCATAGCCGGCTTTTTTATTATTTGCGACTTCTACGCATTACTTCAATATTCTTGAGTGATTCACCAGTACCAATTGCCACACAATCAAGTGGATCTTGTGCAATAAATACTGGAACCTTAGTTGCTTCAGAAATTACTTCTGGCAAGTTCTTAAGCAATGCACCACCACCGGTTAAAACGATACCGTGGTCGATAACATCGGCAGCAATTTCAGGAGAGGTTTGTTCTAAAGTTTCCTTAATTGCAACGATGATGTCTTGAACAACATCTTGAATAGCCTTAGCGATATCTTCAGCGTTGATATCAATTGACTTTGGCAAACCAGTAACCAAATCACGACCACGAATATTCATAGCTTCAATTTCCTTAGCTTTTTCAATTGAAGCAGAACCTACTTGAATCTTAATATCTTCAGCAGTTCTTTCACCAATCAATAAGTTAAAGTTGGAGTGAATGTAATTAATAATTGCATTGTTAAACTTATCTCCAGCTTGACGAATTGAAGTTGATGAAACAATACCACCTAATGAAATAGTAGCAACATCAGTAGTACCACCACCGATATCAACAACCATTGAACCAGTAGGATCCATAACTGGAAGGCCTGCACCAATAGCTGCAGCAAATGGTTCTTCAATCACGAAAGCTTCGCGAGCACCAGCTACTCTAGCTGCATCAATTACAGCACGCTTTTCAACTTCAGTAACACCTGAAGGAACACAAATCATTACTGAAGGCTTAGAATTGCCAACAGTCTTTTCCATAAAGTACTTAAGCATAGCAGCAGTAGTATCGTAATCAGCAATAACCCCATCCTTCATTGGACGGATAGCTACAATACTACCTGGGGTTCTACCAATCATTTCCTTGGCTTCTGAACCAACTGCGATTACTTCACCTGTATGTGTATTCTTTGCTACTACAGAAGGTTCTCTTAAAACAATTCCTTTACCCTCCATGTAAACAAGTGTATTGGCTGTACCTAAATCGATACCAATATTCTTTGTACCTAATCCAAACACAAAAATCTCTCCTTAATTGTTGCGGTCTCTAAATCTTGAATAATTATAGCATACTATAACTTTAAAGGTGATTTTCACGCAAATTTTAAAGAAGTTTAAAACAATTCTTTTTCACGCATGCTCAAATATTGTCCTTGTCCCACAATAAAATGGTCTAAAAGATCAATTTTCATCATTTTTGCCGCCCGATATAGATCTTTAGTTAATTCAAAGTCGTTGGAAGACGGCATTAATTTACCACTAGGATGATTATGAGCAATAAAAATCCCCGAACAGTCATAGATTACGGCCCAGCGAAAAATTTCTCGCGGATGTGCGACTGATTTATTTAACGTGCCTTGAAAAATCTTTTTCTCAGCTACAATTCGATTTCCATTATCGACATATAATGCCCAAAGCTCTTCTTGCTTGTGACCTACTAATTTATCAGCTAAATATGTCCCAACTTCAACACTTGAGGTTAAAACAGGTTTGCGTTTAGATGACGCCATTCGCAGGCGATCCATTACCTCTTCAGCCGTAATCGCCAAATTGCTGGGGCAACTTGAACCTGTTATGAATTGAACTATATCATCGAAGGAATTAAAATCTCTTTTTCTTAAAAAAGACTCTAACTCTTCAAAAGTTCTAATTCCTTTATCCTTGAACTGCTCAAATAACTTAGCTAGTAATTCTAGGTCTGTATTTACAAAGTAATGATTTGAGTTTATTTCTATCATAAAAATTTCTCCCTTCATTACTTAATACGCAAAAAAGAGCTAAATTTTTTTAAGAAAATCAAAAAAGTTTTGACAAATCATTATAGCATTCTGTTTGTCTTGGTCAGTCGGAGCCATTAGATCTGGCACCATTACACATTTTAAGCCTGCATTTTTCGCAGCTTGGACACCAGTTGATGAATCTTCAAAAACCAAAATATTTTCTTTTGCTAGATTCATTTTTTTAGTAGCTGCTAAATAAATATCTGGTGCCGGTTTAGCTTTAATGTGTCCCTTTTGCACATCTAAATAACTTAAATGAAAATCAAAATAATTTCTAATCCCTGTTGCCCACAAAAAGTGTTGCAACACATCTTCGTAGTTGCTTGAAGCAATTGCCATTTTCAAGCCACGATTTTTAAATTCATCTAATGCTTCTTGAACACCAGGACGTAACTTTAATTTTCCTTCATCGGTCCACTGCCAAACCAAATCATCGGTTCTTTTAATAAATCGGTCACGATCAGCATCAGTTTTGAAATATTTATGATAAAAATCCTGCATTTCTTTAACAGTTGCACCAGTTAACTTTAAATATGCATCCCTAGGCGTCCCAAGTTTTTCTTCTTCTGCAGCTTGGATATTAGCCTTCCAATACAATTCTTCAGAATTAACCAATAGACCATCCATATCAAAGATAATGCCTTGAATATCATCGTTTATCCCTTTAACCTGCATTGCCTTTTCCTTTCCAATTTAAAATTGCACTTACTAAATAAAACGATCCGGTCACCAGCAGAATATCGCTGGCATTCATCTTCTCTTTTAATTTAGCAAAGCCTTCCCGATAATCTCCTTCATAATTATATCGTCTTTGGACATCAATGGGAAAATCATTTTCTTTAGCAACACGAGGATAATCTAATGTTGTTAATAACACTTGATCATCTTGGTTAAATAAATTAAAAACTTGCTCTAAGTCTTTATCTTTCATCATGGTCACTAAAGCATAAACATGGCTATGCCGTTTTTTTGCTTCGGCATGAATTACTTCCAGCAAATTGGACATTGCTTGAATATTATGAGCTCCATCCAAAATGATTAATGGTTCTTTTTGCAAAATATGATAACGTCCAGGAATCTGAGTTTGATCAATTGCAGCTGCTATCTCTTGATTATCTAGCTTCAATTTAAGAAGTAAAAAGGTCTTAACGGCTACAGCAATATCATAGGCCTCTACCTGCGGACGAAAATCAAAAGAAATACTGTGTTTATCATCTGTATACTTCAACGCTCCATCTTGCGTTGTAATTGCAAAATCATGCTTTAATCGGAAAAGTGGTGCATGCTCTATATCTGCCTTTTTCACCAAAATAAGCAGAACATCATCAGGAACATTCCCTAATACTACTGGACGATTCTTCTTGATAATGCCACTCTTTTCTCGCGCAATATCTTGAATTGTCGGTCCAATAATCTTTTCATGATCTAATCCTACCGTAGTAATGATGCTTGCCTCTGGGACAATCACATTAGTTTTATCATGCTCGCCGCCAATTCCGACTTCAATCACGGCATAATCACAATGCTCTTGTTCAAAATAAACAAAGGCCATCGCAACTTCATACTCAAATGTAACTAACGAAAATTCTTTATCTTCTTGCTTAATTTCTTCAAAAGCAGCTTGAACCTTATTAGCTACATTAACTAAATCTTCATCGCTTATATCTTGATTATTTAATTGAATTCGTTCATTAAATTGATAAACATAAGGTGAGACAAAAAGGCCAGTCTTTTGACCGGCCTTTTTTAATAGATTTGCTAAGTAGTATGATGTTGAACCTTTACCGTTGGTCCCCGTAATATGGATCGTTTTTACCTGATCCTGCGGATTACCTAATTGCTGGAGCAACTTCTTGATAAAAGATAAATCATTCTTAGGATGCAAATGAGGCAATGAATACAAATAATGGATTACCTCTTCAGCATTGGTAAATTTCAATTATTTACTCTCTTTCAAATCTTGAATTCGTTCACGAACACCAGCCAATTGGCTTTCGTAATCTGCTTTCTTTTCCTTTTCCTTGTTTACAACAGCTTCTGGAGCATGGTCAACAAAGCCCTTGTTTGCAAGCTTCTTTTCGGCACGTTGAACCTCGTCTTCAAGACGCTTTTCTTCTTTTTCCATCTTAGCCAATTCGTCATCAACGTTAACTAATTCAGTTAATGGAACAAAGATTTGTGCACCTGGAATAACGGCAGTCTTAGCAAGTTTTGGAGCTTCGATTTCTGCAGCTACAGTTAATTCTTTTGGATGTAAGAAGTTCTCAACGTAGTCAGCATTTTCATCCAAAACATGCTTGTTAGCTTCATCATCTAATTGAATCATAATATCAATTTGGCTAGACATTGGAGCATTAACTTCCATGCGAATGTTACGTACAGCCTTAATAATTTCAATTAAGAAGGCCATGTCACTATCTGCTTGCTTGTTTTCAAATTCTTTATGAGTAGTTGGGTATTCAGCTACCATAATTGACTTGCCTTCATGAGGCATTGAAAGCCAAAGCTTTTCAGTAACAAATGGCATAATTGGGTGCATCAAACGTAAGATTTGATCGAGAATCCAAATCAAGTTTTCTTGCTTTCTTGCCTTTAATTCTTCATCGTCACCATTCAAAGCGACCTTAGAAATTTCGATGTACCAGTCACAGAAGTCATTCCAGATAAAGTTGTAAGCTTCACGGCCTGCTTCACCAAATTGATATTCATCAAATAAACGAGTTACTTCACTAACAGTGTGGTTCAAACGATCAAAGATCCATCTATCTGACAAGTCAAACTTGCTTACATCTGGCATGTGTGCAGGCTTAGCATCAGCAGGCAAGTTCATAATTACGAAACGGCTTGCGTTCCAAATCTTATTAATGAAGTTCCAAGCTGCTGACAACTTCTTAGGATCATAACGAGTATCTTGACCAGGAGCAGTACCGTTAAGAAGGAACCAACGAAGAGCGTCAGCACCATACTTGTCTACTACGTCCATTGGGTCAACACCATTACCAAGTGACTTACTCATCTTGCGTCCTTGTTCGTCACGCATTAAACCGTGCAAAACAACATCATTAAATGGACGCTTGCCAGTGAAGTGAAGACTTTGGAACATCATTCTTGATACCCAGAAGAAGATGATGTCGTAACCAGTTACTAACGCATTAGTTGGGAAGTAACGCTTGAAGTCTTCTGAATTAGTATCAGGCCAGCCAAGAGTTGAGAATGGCCATAATGCACTTGAGAACCAAGTATCAAGTACGTCTGGATCTTGCTCCCAGTTTTCGATATCCTTAGGAGCTTCTTCACCTACGTAAGTTTCACCAGTCTTCTTGTTGTACCAAGCTGGAATACGGTGACCCCACCATAATTGACGTGAAATACACCAATCATGAACATCTTCCATCCAGTGGTCCAAAGTACCTTCGAAACGATCTGGAACAAAGTTTACCTTGCCATCAGTCTTTTGGTTTTCAAGAACCTTGTCAGCAAGTGGCTTCATCTTAACGAACCATTGCTTTGAAAGACGTGGTTCAACTTGAACGCCTGAACGTTCTGAGTGACCTACTGAGTGAACGATTGGTTCAACCTTAATTAAGTAGCCTTCTTCTTTAAGATCCTTAACTAAAGCTTCACGACAGTCAAAACGATCCATGCCAGCGTACTTGCCGCATTCTTCATTCATAGTACCATCGTCGTTCATAACGTTGATTCTCTTCAAATTATGACGGTTACCTACTTGGAAGTCGTTAGGGTCATGGGCTGGAGTAATCTTAACTAAACCAGTACCGAATTCTGGATCTACGTGTTGGTCTTCGATAATTGGAATATGACGACCAACAAGTGGTAATACTAATTCCTTACCAACGATATCTTTGTATCTTTCATCCCCTGGTGCAACCGCAACAGCAGTATCACCAAACATGGTTTCAGGACGAGTAGTAGCAATTTCTACATAGCCTGAGCCATCTGCGAATGGATACTTAACATGGTAAAAGGCACCCTTGTCATCCTTGTGAATAACTTCGATATCACTCAAAGCAGTTTGAAGTGCTGGGTCCCAGTTGATGATGTATTCACCACGGTAAATTAAACCTTCGTTGTAAAGTTGAACGAAAACCTTCTTAACGGCCTTTGAAAGACCTTTGTCCAAAGTAAATCTTTCTCTTGAGTAGTCAAGTGAAAGACCCATCTTAGCCCATTGGCCCTTGATAATTGCTGCATATTCATCTTTCCAGTCCCAAACTTGCTTAACGAACTTTTCACGGCCCATTTGGTGACGGTCTTTACCTTGCTTGCGAAGCTTAGCTTCAACCTTAGCTTGGGTAGCAATACCTGCATGGTCCATACCAGGAAGGTAAAGCGTGTCGTAGCCTTGCATACGCTTGAAACGAATTAAAGTATCTTGAATTGCAGTATCCCAGGCGTGGCCCAAGTGCAGCTTACCAGTTACATTTGGTGGTGGGATAACAATTGAATATGGGTGAGCTTTTTTGTCACCAGATGGCTTGAATAAATCTTCATCAAGCCATTCTTGATATCTGCCTTTTTCAACCTCATTTGGGTTGTATTTAGGTGCTAAATCTGTCATTAAATATTTCCTCCAATAAAAAAGTCCTAGACAATATTGTCTAGGACGATTTACTAACCGCGGTACCACCTATGGTTAAGTACAAAAATGTACTTCTCTTATAAGCGATAACGGCGCTGAAGTGCCCGGATTAACCTACTTAATTTCAATTAATCAGCTAATCAAGCTACTAATCAACTTCTGGCCTCTCAGCTGTTTGGCTTTTCTCTGTAAATAAAGTCGATCCCTCTTGATTCTTGCTTTGGTTACGATTATAACATGAATTTATTTTAGAAAAAAGAGATAGATGTATTGTATTCATCACTTAATCCACTGATTGCCACCTAAATTATAAACACGTTTGCCATGATATTTAGCTATAGCAAAGTAGTTTCAATGGCTGTGGGCACGCAAGGTTTTGCCGGCTGACTTTTTAAACGAAAGATCTGTCCAAACCGGTGTTGCTTTGTCCACTTTAACCAAACCTACTTGCGCACGAGGAGCTGAAGACTCATGGTGAAACAGATTTTTCTCACTCACTCACATGTTGGGTTGAACATGATACCACAATTGATTATTTACCAACTTAACTTGGTCAGCCTGCACTTGATTACCATTCTTTAACTTAAGATTAGCAGCAAGCTTTTCAGTCGGAAAAATTATCGATTGATAGTGAATGCGAAAATGATTATTCTCTTGCAGAATTTTGGCTAAACGAATCGGGAGATCAGTCAATAAACCGGTAACGCCCTTATCAGGATTTAAAAATTTATACATTTGCTTACTACTGTTTACGCCCCATAGCATGTATTTCTTGTTTTTATCACATAAATAATTGTCAGCGTCACTAATATAAAAACTAGCAGCAAAATCCTGACTGCGTCCGATCGCTTTATATGAGCCGGCTAATTGCGTGCGCGGAATTTCGGGTGCTAAGCGAGCTAGCTTACTGAGTGCTGAATCAGAAAATGATTCAAATAAAACCCGCTTTTGCAAATGATACTTATTAACTAATTTAACTATTCTTTTGGCATTTTCCCCATTGCCTTTTGGCTCTAGCATAAACTTCACTTACGGGTTATTTTGATAGCGTTGAAAAACCTCTTCGAGTGAATGAATGCTTTCCCCGCTTTGATTAAGATAATTAGTTAACTTCTTAAAAGTATTTTCTTCAATTGATTGATCCACGCCAAAAACGCGACTTAAGTTGTTATCATGACTAACGACTAAAACATGGTCGGCACTTTCTTGCAAATCCAATTCTAAATAATCAACTTGTGCGCAAGCGGCACGATCATATGCTGCAAAGCTGTGTTCAGCGTATTTCCCCTGCTCGTTATCGCCGCGGTGAGCGATGTTCATGAACCCACAAGTGAATGGAAATATTGCTAGACATATTAATGTGATGAGCTTTTTCATTGATCTATCCCTTCTGCGTTTCATCTTCTTTATTTTACACAAAATTTGATTTTTAAACGCAAAAAGAGCAAGAATTAAATCTCACTCTTTTAGTTTTGATATTATTTCTTTCTCAATTAATTCTGTGAAGCTCCAGAAGTAGCGTCTGGCTCCGTTGGCATATCTTCATAAGCAGTATTAGCAGCGATGCGGCCGAAGGTAAAGATATCAGCCAATGAGTTACCACCCAAACGGTTACCTGCGTGAATACCACCAGCATTTTCACCAGCTGAGTACAAGCCATCAATGATCTTGCAGTCTTTGTTAAGAACATGAGCCTTAGTATCGATAACCAAGCCACCCATAGTATGGTGAATTGCAGGCTTACGAGGGGTTGCGTAGAATGGAGCCACTTCACATTTCAAGCCCAATACATTCTTATGGAATTCTGGATCTTTTCCTGCATCAACATATGAGTTGTACTTCTTAATAGTTTCAACTAAGACATCTGGATCCATCCCAATTTGCTTAGCCAAACCTTCCAAAGTATCATCTCTAAACAAAGTACCAGCTTTAACTTGAGCATCAAGTGATTCTTGAGTAGTATTGTAGGCTGTTTCCTTAATCTTATCATCAGCAATTTGATAGATTAATCCACCATTAGCAATAACTGCCTTAGCTAACACATCCCGTTCCGCAAATTCGTTAACGAAACGTTTACCATCCTTATTAACCATAATGTAGTTTGCCGGAGGAGTAACAACACCAGTGAATAATTCACCAGTTTTTGGATCAGCTACTGGCATCAATTGGATAAAGCCCATACCGAACAAGTCGGCACCAGCTTCAAGACCCAAGTTAATCCCGTCACCAGTAATTGATGGTGAGTTAGTTGTAGCAATATCATCATCAATCTTTTGCCAATAAGTATTGTACTTTTGGACCATCTTAGTGTTGGCACCAAAACCACCGGCAGTTAAGATGACAGCCTTTGAGTGAACAGTCAACTTGCTGCCATCGGCGCGAGTAGCAACTATACCGCGAACCTTGCCATCTTCGATGATTAATTTTTCAGCACGAGTTTCAAGATATGGATCAACACCGTGGTCTCTTACCCAGTCACCTAAAATATGGATGTAAGCATAACCCATCGGTTCAACTGGTTTGTGACCACGACGCCATAAACCACCAACTGGTTCAGTTACATCACTATTGTCGAACTTAACGCCTAAATCAGCTAACCATTTAACTGAGTTCAATGCATTTGTTACTAATTCATGAACTAAAGCATACTTACCGTGAATTTCATTTCCTTTAAGGTCAGTTCTCTTACCACCCAAGTAAGTTTGGATTTCGTGAAGTAAAGTTGAATCAAATAAGTAATCTGCACCTGAATCAACGTATTCTTTAATTTGCTTTTGTAATTCCTTAAAGTCATCTTGATATTCAGGATCAATTTGATCAATTGGAGTTGCAGCTAATTCCTTCAAAGTATCCTTTTCACCTGGAAGTGCCTTAAAATTCTTTTGCCAGTCAGGTTCGGCAGCGTTCATTGGACCACCGGCACGACTAGTATTACCACCAATTTGTGGGTACTTTTCTAAAATAGCAACCTTTTCACCATGTTGGATTGAGCGAACTGCAGCAGCCAAACCGGCACCACCAGCACCGACAACTGCTACGTCGACTGTTATTTCTTTATCTGTTGCTTTGGCAGCTACCGGCTTATTACGCTTCTTCCATTCTGCAGCATCCCCACCAGCTTCAGTAATTGCCTGTGCGATTCCATCTACAACGCCGTGACTTGAAATAGTTGCACCACTAACAGCATCAACATTTAAAGTTTGATTATCAACAATTTGCTTGGGCAAGCGGTTGAAGACTTCATCGGCAACGCCTTTAGTTTCGCCGGATGAATCAATTTCAATATTTTTGATCTTATCATCTTCGATAGTAACAGCCATTGGCATTGATTCTGAACCATGACCTTGTGCGCGTACTTGATATTGACCGTTCTTCATTATTTAACTTCCGCCTTTCTTTTTCTCTATATATTTAGAATAGCGTTTTCATGGCTCATAAATCAAATACTTATTTAACAATTGAAAAATAACAAAGTTGTTATTACGGTGAATTAAAAAGACCTACGTACTAAAATTTCAATAGTACATAGATTCTGTTAATCGTTTATCTTAAGCTAATTTTTCTTTGTTTTACAAAAATACCATACACAATCAGTGCGATCCAACCCAAAATACTGATCACTAGCAATACTTTAAACCAAATCGGCGTCATAAACTGCAAACTAGCGGCATTCTTGCCTTTCCTTGCTTTGATAATTGGCTGCGTAATAGTATTTTGCTTCATCTTAGTTTGGACCTCCCCATTCAAAGTTAAGCGAGATTGATGATACATCACAATTGGCAAAGTTTTCATCTTTGCTTTTTTACTATGCCAAGTAAGGATCAGCTTACTGCCTTGAACTTGGTAATGATAATGCTTAGCTTGATTCGAAATCCTCTTTTGATATGTCGCATTTGAAGCATGCTTAGTATATGGCATATAATCTGGCTCAGTATGGTTAATGGCCTCAAAGAGCTGATCATTATTGGTATAACGCAAAATGTGTTGCAACTTTTTGCGGTGTTTCGTAATTTTGCTGTAAGTTTGAATAATTACTACGTGATGTGGATCCAAGAATTCTAATGCTCTAGTTCTATTAGTCGTATAATTAGCAGCAAAGTTTTGAGCAAATGCTGAAACTAATCCAATAATCACCAACATGTTAACTAACTTGATATTTTTCTTCATCAAATTAGTCATTGAAATTCCTATTTCCAGTAAAAGCAATGGCCATGCACCCACTGTTAATCGGTAAGGAAACTGCAGTGAAGAAGTTAACTTAGGAAAAACTGCTTGGATCTTAGCCCATGGCATCAGATACGATGAAATCAACAAGATGAATAATCCAACAAAGGTAGTCAACGTATTAACAACCGATTCTCGCAAATGCGTCAATACATAGATCAGTTGAAAGACAAGAAGTAAAATCAGCGAGAATAAAAGAAACCCATGAATATTAGTGAATTTCTTATACTTGATGACATGATAATACAAGTTATATCTATTGGGCATTGAAATCTTATTATTCCAAAATAAGACTAACAACGCGCCCCAGATATTAGCTGTTAATACCAGCGTTGTGCCAACTGCCTTGAAGAAATCAATAATCATCTGCTTCTTTTCAGCAGTTTTAACTAGAGCATAAATGGCAAAAGGGACAAAGGTACAAGCTATGAAAATAGTCAATAGCTAGTGTACTTGAGCAATCAATGCCATGATTAAAGCTAAACTCAACCAATGAATTGGTCGTTTTTTATCTTCAATCATATAAAGTACTTGCATCATAGCATACGGAGCAAGTGCTGCACCCCACGCCATAAAGTTGAAACGCAGAATTCCCGCAACAATCCCAAATTGCAAATACAATATAGCAAGTAAAATGGCGATAACTTCATTGACCTTTGCCTTCAAAGCCAATCGATACATTCCAATTCCGGCGATTAAAAATACGATAAAAATTACTAGAATCTGGAAATTAAACCAATTACGAACTAAAAGCAATAACAATCCACCCGCATAGGCTAAAAACGGTCCATATACGGCATTAAAAATTATCCCAGAATGACCAAAGGCAAAATTAGTTTGAAAATATGAGAAATTTCCAGTCTTAATCTGCATGCTCGTATCGTAGAGTCTCTGGAAATGCAGCAACGCATCGCTGGTTAAAAGAACTGAATGCGTTAAAATTTGACTCCTGATCATCATATAAATTACAAGCAAAATAATGATATAAGGGCAAACACGCCAGCCTACTTTATCCCAATCTATCTTTTTTATATTGACTTCTACTTTTATTTTCCCTTTTCTTACTTTTCTTCCTTAATAATATAAATTGGTCGATTCTTCACTTGTAAATAAATTTTACCAATATAGCGTCCAATAATTCCGATACAAAGCAGCTGCAAACCACCAATTAATAAAATCACGGAAACCAAACTAGCCCAACCAAAGATACTAGATCCTGGATTGATAATTTTTCTGACAATGACAAAAAGCATACCAGCAATCGACAATATAAAGGAAATTATCCCAATCCAAACTGATAAATTTAAAGGTGCTTGTGAAAAGTCGGCGATTCCACTTAATGCATACTTGAATAGCTTCTTGGTCGTCCAATCAGTATCGCCAGCAACACGCTTTACATTATGGTATTCAAGATATTTAGTTTTAAAACCAACCCAGGAAAAAATTCCCTTAGAAAAGCGACTATACTCGGGTATTGACAAAACGGCATTAACCATCTGTCGTGTCATCATGCGATAATCCCGTGCACCTGAAACGATCTCGGTTTTAGACATTTTATTAATCACCTTATAAAATTGATCGCTCAAAAATGATTTAAATTTACTCTCCCCCGTGCGATCAATTCGACGACACCCTACCGCATCATACTCACCAGATTCAAGCAGCTGGTACATTTTCGGTAAAAACTCAGGCGGATCTTGTAGATCTACGTCTATTAAGACTACATAATCTCCCTTAGCAGCTTTAAGACCTGCATAAATTGCTGCTTCTTTGCCAAAATTTCTTGAAAAAGAAATATAATGTACGGCTTCATTTTCTTGGTGCAGCTTTTGCATCTCCTGCAAGGTATGATCACGAGAACCATCATCGACAAACCAATACTCGGCTTTGACTGGCATATCATGCAATACTTTTTGCACCGCTGGATAAAACAGGGGTAATGACTCCTGCTCGTTATAGCACGGCACCACAATTGACAATTCTTTCATTCTACTTCCCGACTTTTCTAAAAGTAATTATTTTATTAATAATAAACTGAATTAGTGTAGCAACAAAAGTCGCTACCGCCTTCACGATTAAGTGAGGGTAACCTAGTTGTGTAACAAAGATAAATAAGGAAACTGTGGTAAAAACAGTGGTGATTTGACCGACAAAAAAATACGAAATGAACCGTAATAAAAGTCGGTCGTGTACCTTGAAATTAGTATACGAATTCCAAAAGAAATTATTAATTATTCCGCAAGTTGAGGAAATAATATTAGCAATTTCTACATTCATCCTGAAATGCGTCAAAATCGTGTAGACTCCAAAGTCAACAACTAGCCCTAACCCTCCAATTAAAACGTATTTGACTAATTGGATGAAACTCTCTGAATAGATTATTTTTTTCATTCTCTAAACTCATTTTCCTATTTTCAGTATCCAAAGTGACAAAGGATACTTATACTACTTCTATCTTTGAATACCGGGCTTTTTCTTAATTTAAAGCACAAACATTTCTATGATACTAAAAGAAACGCAATTAATCATAAAATCTTCCAAATTAAAGATTTTATTTTTTGTGTGCATTGAAAAAACTGCCTAAATTTGACCTAGACAGTTTGCACTACTTTTTAAAAGTATCTTCAATTAACGAGACACAACCACTCTTTTTTAGGACATCAATAACTTCCTTCGCAGTTTTGGCATCCCCGTCAAAGACCGCCTCATAATATGTGCCGAGCACACTATTAATCCCAATAGCTCCATCAACCGGCAATTCGCGTAAAAATTGAATTGCGCGATCGGTATATTTTTTACTAGCATTCTTATGAAAACAACAATTCAAGAAATTAACGGCAATTATCGCAACAAACTGTAAAGTGAACGTATCGGTGGCCGGATTTTTCTCATATGAACAAAATGCGGAATCAACTAATTGATAGGCATCATCAATATCTAAAAAGATCACAGCTTGACTCAAATAATGATAAGCCGTCCTGTTCCAATCTTCATCCATGATGATTGCCTTTACCTTTCTCTTCAGTTCGGGACTAATCCGTTTGTCTGAATGAAGTACCCAGGCATAGGCATTCTCTAGTCTAAACTTAAGCCAGAAACTAGGCGGACATGTACCTCCTCGATTTGCTATTTTGGCCGCAATTTCATCCAGCTTTTTCAGATCTTTGCGATTTTGAGCAAAACTAATTTGATTCATCAAATCAAAATCAGGATCAGTTGTATTATCAGAATTATTAACTTGGCTAAAAAAACTTCCAACATCAAAATGATGCTTTGATAAAATTCTGATCAACAAATTCGCATCAATTTCATGAATATTTCTTTCTACCTTAGAATAAAATGATTCTGAGATAACTCCAGCAGCCATCTCTTCTTGCGTCAATCCAGCATGCAAACGGGTTTGTTTTAACGCCTCACCAATTGTCATTTTCTGCCTCTAATTTCTAACTAATAAGTTTGCTATTTTATCAGCACCTTCTTGATCATGGTTAACTAATCTATTATAATACTCCGCTGCTATCCTATGAATTGCAAAATTAGTTGTTTTAGGCAGTTTTTGCAAAAAAGCAATTGCATTCTTAATTTCACTGTTTTTAGTTTGACGCTTGCAGCAAATCTCCAAATACTTAAGAGCGATCTGTGCCGCCAGTTGCATAGATCGTTCATTTGTTTTTTTACGAATTACTTTATGAAAAATAGTTTCGACCAATATCTTTAAATCAGATAATTCATACAAATCTAGCATATGAAGTACTAACCAAAGATTCTCAGAATTCCAGTTATCTTCGTTCAAAAAACTATAGCTAAATTCTCTATCTCTTTCATCTAAATTGTTGACGCCGTTCAACCGATTAATTAATATCCGTACTACTTTCTTCATTCTCACATCAGCGAATTTAGTATTAATATAAAGATCTTGCAGAGTAACCACATCTTCATTTAAATACGCCGTAGTAATCCGATTCTGCAAAATTTCAATATCAGTTGATGTCGTCCCAAATCCTCGTAAAAAATCTGCTACCAGAATTCGATGATAATGCAGCAATTTGACTAAATCATTAACGTTAATTTCACTACAATCATTTTCTACTCGAGAATAAAGTGAGCGATCCAATATTCCCTCAGTCATCTGTTCTTGCGAAAAATGTAATGACTTCCGCACTTCTTTTAGATGCGCGCCAATCATTTTGATCCTCTATTAGCTTGCGGCAACATATCAATGTATCTTTGATAACCACAAATTTGTAAAAGATCTGTTATGCCTTTAGACATTTCAAGATTTTTGTCTATCAAAGCCGAATAATATTTAATGATTAATTTATGAAACATAATTTCAAAGTCATTAGGTATTTTATTAGCAAAATTCAAAGTCTTTTTTGCTTCCGCAAGATGTTTTTCTCTATAAGCACGGTCAAGATAACCAATCAATAAGTTCATTAGTGATATAACTACCTGAGGATTATCTAGATCCAGCTTTGAAAAATGAGCAATAATATAACTCATCAACGGAGTAAATTCACTAAATTGATACAAAGGAACGCTAATTGCCAAATCCCAAAAGTCCTGCTCTTTTAGATCAAGATCTATTAAATTAGTTTTTAATTGCTTACGAATTGAATCTGGCATTTTAATTGAACGATGTTCTAATGTTGCGATTATCAACTTAGTTTTAAAATACAATACATCATTTTTAGAAGACAAAGTTTTTTCTATCTGATGAAGCTGATCAAGATCGCGATCATTAAATGCCGAATAAATTTGTCTTTGCCGCTTAAGTTCTGGCATCCCTTCATTATCAAAAGTCTTAAAGAAATCATTCAAAGAGATATTATTAGCATTCAACATTGCGATTAGTTTGTTGATAGTGATGGCATTCTTGTCTCTTTCAACCCTAGAATAAAAAGATTCACTGACAATTCCCGCACTCATTTCTTCCTGTGTTAAACCAAATAAAAGTCGTGTTTTCTTAAGTTGTTGTCCGATCGTCATATTTGCACCTCATTTTCTTACTTTATATAGTATTTGGTTTTTCTATAAAAAGCTTGAAATCTTCTGTATAGAAGATTTTTCCATGAAAGCGCAAAAAACTGAGAATCTGTCATGAAAACAAATTCTCAGTTACTTGATTATTTACTAGACTTAACAACCCCACAAACATCCTCACAACAAAACTTCACGATTGCTTGACCATAATCAGTACGATCAGGATCATCTTTTGAACTGACTGAAAATGGAGCTTGGTGCGCTTTTTCAGCTAAACGATTCATGATCTTGATGTCGGACAAACAAAAATTATGAATATTGGTGCGATGCTGATCCAAGTTTTCTGCTAAAACACGGTAATCTTGACCGTCCATTTCATTACGCCAAGCGGCCAATTGATCATTGAAGCGCAACACAATTAAAGCATATTCTTTGAAATGTTCTCTAGCTGGCACAATTACCGGTTCATTATTGTCGGGATCTTTTTGCAAATAATCTAAGGTAGCTTGATTAAATGAAACATTTTTGCGTTCAATAATTTTGTTTAATTGCTCATACACATTTTGAGTATAAGCTTGAATGATTTCATCAGTATCAGTTGGATTATCAATCAGTTTTAATTCTTTCAATAACTTTCCTGCTTGCAACAATTTTTTGAGAGGATCGACAGAATCTTGAAGATTAAACATGATTTCGTCAACTTTTTTGAGTTTTTCGATTTCTTGTGTTGTCATTTTAGTATGCTCTTTCGTGAAGAAATAATTGTCATAACTCTTTTATAGTATAGCAAATTCATCCTGCACTTTATTCTCACATGCTATAATTAGGGAACTTAAAAAGGACAAAAAAGAATGGTGGGATCGTTATGAAAATCAATGATATTTTAGATCAAGAATTAAAAAATTCTGAGTTTGCAAAAGAATCTTACACTGACAAAGAAAAATCTGCTAGTGCGATTGCACTATATAAAGCCCGTGAAGAAGCAAGATTAACGCAGACCAATTCAGCTGAGCGAACAGGGGTTTTCACAATCTACTATTGCACGAATTGAACGAGGAGATAATGTAACTTTTGATAAATTAGCCGAAATTGCTCATTCAATGGGGAAACAAATTCAAATCAAATTTATTTAAAATAGATACCATAATAAATATACAAAAAGAACATTAACCAATTTCGGTTAATGTTCTCTTGCTTTATTAGCTAAAATTCAACTATTTCTTCAAAGCTAATTTCTTAGCTGGAATCCAGTTATTAGTACCAGCAATCTTGTAGTAGGTCTTACCATTGATCTTAACCTTTTCGTTGAAAGTATAAGTATGGTTTGGACGTGCGTAATGCTTGTTAAACTTACCTGAACGATTGTAAGCTCTGACCTTCTTGTTGCCCTTGAGTCTAGCTTTGAAGTGGACTGCATGAGTAGTAATTTCAAAGTTTGCTACCTTAACGAACTTGTTTCTGCCGATCTGGTAGTATCTCTTGCCATTAATCTTAACGATCTTGGCATTCTTCAAAACTTTAACCAGCTTATCGCGCTTAATCCATTTAATGTGCAAACCTTTTCTGATCAATTTACCGTGCTTGTTGTAAACAAAGGCATTGTGAGTTAAGCGGATCTTCTTAGGAGTAGTAGAAATGTCATCAGTCTTAGTCTCTGGGGTTGCTTCTGGGATCTTAACAGGTTCTTGCTTATCTGTCTTCTTAGTCTCTGTTAGACCTGAAGTAATGATTGATTGAGCATATTCAGCATCCAAAATATCTTGCAACTTTTGTTGAGCCTTGGCAAGTGCATCTTTAGCTGCTTGCAATTTAGCAACTGCTTCATCGTATGCTTTTTGTGCTGCGACTACTTTGGCGTCGGCCTTATCTTTGTTGGTCTTCAAGTCGCCATTCAAGACTTCATTTGCATCGTCATAATTCTTTTTAGCAGTATCATATGCAGTTTGAGCACTAGCTACTGCTTTCTTAGCATCAGCTAAAATTGTTGCTGCATTCTTTAAGTCTTCGACGTGTTGGGTTAATTGATCTAACTTTGTTTGTTCGTCCTTAACAGTGTTGCCCTTTTCGGTAGCAGTTTCCTTCAAAGTTGGGAGATCTTTTTGAGCTTTAGCAAGCTTGTTCTTAGTTTGAGTTAAAGTATCGTTGGCATTATCTAATTGCTTTTGTGCAGCAGTTTGATTAGCTAAGGCTTCTTGATAAGCATTAAATAATTGCTCATGTGTTTGCTTAAATTTATTAAAAGTAGTTTGAGCTGCTTGTTTAGTTTGAGTATCATTACCTAATTTGCGTTCAAGATCAGTCTTACGCTCTTTAGCCTTTTGAAGTTTTTGTGTCACTTGAGTCAAAGCACTATCTGCTCGAGTAAAAATACCTTGCTTTTCAGCAAGTTCATTCTTAGCCTTATCCCTAGCACTTTTATCCTGTTCAGCCTTTTGACTTGCTTTAACTGCATCTTTTTTTAATTGATCTAGGATACCATTTTCAGATTTAATTTGACCTTCAAGCGAATTAGATTGACTATCATATGATGGCACAACATTTGTATTAAATTCGTGAGTACTATCATTTGATAATTCTGAAGGAGTCATCCCATCTTCGAAATGAACTTGAATTTCATATGGAGTTGCTTCGTTACTGTTAATCAAATAAACAAAATTTGCACCAATGTAATGTGGTAATCCCTTTGGTTCCTTTGATTGAGCTTCTAATTCCTTTAATTGAGCTGCTTCTTTTTTAGCTTTCTTTTTAAGTTCCTCAATCTTAGCTTGTTCTTCTTGGAAATCCTTTTCAGACCATGTGCCAGGATATTGCTTATTTCCTTCTCTCATATTATGCAAGCTATTTTGTATATAGGCTATTTTACCATATAAGCTAAAATCATAATCCTCACTATTAGGATCCTTGACAAGATCTTCTTTTAACTCATCAATTTTATCCTGGTCAGCGTCTGCACCTTCTGCAACAATATCCGGATTATCAAACTCTGCTCCTAAAACGCCTCTTGCATGATCAAATTCATATTGGGCACCTGAACCAAAGATCATACCATTAACGCCTTTAAAAACAAGTTCTCTTAAATCATCCATTGTTGTTGGAATTATTGATGAATATGAAGCTGCTTCTGTATGTGCATTTTCATATTTTTGACCAGAATTATCTTCATATGGTGTAAGTCCATTTTGAGTAGATAATTCATTAATCAACTTATTGTCATGGTCTTGCTTATCAATAATGCTCCAATTATCTTTACGGTAACCATCAGCTACTTCTTTAGCAAATTTAACTGAGCCATCGGTTACGACATCATTAGGCTTCAACCCTAATTCTTGTCTTACTTGGTTATGTAAGTATGCAGCAAACAAAGATACTTCCTTTATTTGGGCATCTGTCAGATTATTAACATCAACAGATTCTTGAGCCGCTTTAGCTGATGAAACATATCGATTTTCATTAATAGCTTGATCAAGATATGCTTTATCTTCATCAGTTAAGTTACCATTCATATAATCAGCGTATGCTTTGCGATATGCTTCCTTATTTCTAATAATGATTTTATTGTTATTTTGATCAGCTAGTAATGAATCAATTTTTGTCTTTTGATCTTTTAACTTAGTAATTTCAGCTTTTTTATTAGTTACAGCCTTAGCAGCTTCTTTTGATTTTCGTTCACTGCTTTCATATGCAGCTTGAGCTTGATCTCGTTTTGTCTGAGCTTGATCTCGTTCAGTCTTGACCGTATTATACGCTGTCTGTTTATTCTCTTTTTCTGTAGACAATTCTTCAATATCTTTTTTATTTTGAGTGATATCTTTTTTATCTTGCTCTACAGCTGCATTAGCATTAGATAAATTTTCTACTGCTTGCTTAAATCCAGTATCGCTCATTTGATTTTTGATATCTGTAACAGCTTGATCAGCTTGGTTCTTGGCAGCAGTCTTATCATTTACATCTTGAGTATCAGTCTTAACAGCTTTATCAAGCTTATCAATTTCACCTTGCTTATCTGTTATTGCTTGATCCGCAGTCTTCTTTGCCGCATTTGCATCCTTTACCACGTCTTTTTGCTTAGCAACAGCATCCTTAGCCTTAGCTGGATCTTTAGCTTCATCAGCCAAAGCTTGGGCATCCTTTTCTTTATTTTTGGCGTCAGTCAATGCCTCATTCTTTTGGTCAACAGTCTTCTTTAATCCATCGACCTTGTCACTTTGTGCTTTGTAGTCAGCGTCTGGCTTTTCGGCATCTTTTTTAGCTTGATCCAAATCGCCTTGAGCTTTGTCTACGTTGCCTTGTTCAGTCTCAACTTTCTTTTTTGCACTAGCAACATTAGCCCTAGCAGCCTCTTCTGGTGTTTGTGCTTTTTGAGTAG
>CAKNLX010000004.1 GCA_930989465.1 uncultured Lactobacillus sp.
AAAATTCTCCGCTAATAATTAACAAAATTTGGGACATTTTCCCTTATTATTGACATAAAAACAAAGCAGATATTAGTTATCTTTTGCTTCTTTATAGTCAATTGTTTGTGTTCCCTCGTAAGCAGGTAATTTATTTTCCGCACGATATAGTGCTCTTTCAAATGACCTATAACCTTTTGATGACGAAACTGCAAATTTCACCCCATATTTTGAAGCAAATTCTTGAATATTCCAAGTCGCATCATGAGCAGCATATGCTGTCATCAAAATCACAATATCAAGATCTTTAATTTGGCGTTCCATGACCTTCTTTTTACCTTCAAAGGCATCAATTGGAATCGGAATGCCATTATAACGATTAACTATTCCCTCTAAAACTCCTTCGTTTTGATTATCACCAATTGCAATACCTACTCGTTGATAGTGCAGATTCATATCTAATTTAGTTAATTCTTCTGCTGCTTTATCTTTGCTCTTGTCTTTCTTCTTATAAGAAAGGTCTGATTGTTTAGGTGGATCTACTTGATAAATCCAGCGAATTTGTACGGCATCAGCAGGATTTTTCTTAATGCGAACATCCCCAGTATACCAAGCTAAATCAACAATTGAGCCATCTTCCAAATGAATATTTTCACCTTGATAATAGCTTGAATCTACTGGAATGGTTATTGCCTTACCTCTGATGCGTAATTTTTGTCCTTTAATATTACGCGTAATTGCCAATTGTCCAGTTCGACCTTGCACAACCGCATAACGAAATTCCTCAATAGGATCATAATCTCGCGTACGTAATTTGCGATAGCCAACAACACGCAAAATTTCAGCTTCAAAATGAGGATTCTCTCGATCTTCTAGTGCTTCTACAATATCTCCGCTTTTCAAATTAAGCGAATGAATTTGTGATTCCTTAATGCGATAAACAATTTGACCATCATCATTAATTAAATTGCAACCAGAAAGTGCACGGATAACTGTATAGCGTCTACCTTTACGATAATCACGCTTAGGTTGCTCTTTAGGCTTCATCGCATCTTCAAAAATCTTTTTATTGACTGCCTCTTTAGTAGTCTTTGACTTTTGAATCGCTTGGTCTAGTTTGCCTAAAACATTGCCATAACGTTTACCCACACCAGGAACAAAAGTTAATTTATGTAGAGCTTCCAATGAAGTTTTCTTAGCTTTTTCATTCCCTGGTGTTTCGATTAAATTAGTTAATCCCATCAATAGTTGCTTAAATTGCTTCAAATCTGCATTTCGTTGGGCAATTGATTGAGTATTGGCATTTTTCTTTGGAGCGCTTTTTACTTTTGGTTTGTCCACATTTCCGCCATCAGCCATAGCAATAATTGCTTTGATGGCATTTAAACTGTTGGCTAAACTTTTGTCGTCTGCCTCCGTTTTATTTAAAATTACTTTGATATTATTACGATAATCGTACATATTTTCACCACTTTTTCAATTTAGCTATATTGTTTTATTTTTACTTACTTTAAGTATATATCAAACCTTTTGCTTTTTAAGTTAAGTCTCACTATAATCTAATAAAAATGATATTGAGACAACGAGGAGGACAATTATGGCTAAAACTCATCCCGAAGACTTAGACTGGAATAAACTCGGCTTTAAGTATCACGATTTGCCTTATCGCTGGGTTGATGAATTTAAAGATGGTAAATGGCAAGGCGGCCACTTAACCCAAGACTCATCAATTACCTTTAATGAAGCAGCTGAAGAACTGCACTATGGCCAAGAGGTCTTTGAAGGACTTAAAGCTTATCGCAGAAAAGATGATGGCATTAATTTATTTAGACCTGAACAAAATGCTAAAAGAATGGCTAACTCTGCAAAACGACTATTAATGGAGCCTTATCCTGAAGACGAATTTATTAAAGCCGTTAAGGAGGTTGTTAAAGCTAACCAAGACTTTGTTCCTCCTTATGGTTCTGGCGGAACGCTCTATATTCGCCCATTCATGATGGGGATGCAGCCAATTGTCGGCGTGTCACCATCTGAGACTTATCAATTTAGAATTTATGCCACTCCAGTCGGAGCTTATATTAAAGGACTTAAGCCAATGCCTTATGAGGTCAGCGATTACGACCGTGCAGCTCCAGCCGGTACTGGCCAAGCAAAAACTGCCGGTAATTATGCCAGCAGCTTAATGCCATCATTAATTGCCAAGAAAAATGGATTTGCGGATGCTCTTTATTTGGATCCTAAAGAACACAAATACATTGATGAATTTGGTGGTGCCAATTTCTTCGGTATTACTAAAGATGGTCAATTCCAAACACCTAAATCAGATTCTATCTTGCCATCTATTACTAAGCGTTCAATTTTAAAGATTGCGGAAGAGCTTGGACTTAATCCAATTGAAACAAAAATTCCAATCGATGATGTTGATCGCTTCGTTGAAGCAGGTGCAATGGGAACGGCCGCAGTTATTTCACCAGTCGGCTCACTTACCTACCAAGGTAAAAAGCATGCCTTCGGTGACGAAACCAAAGTAGGCCCAATTACACAAAAACTTTATGATACGTTATTTGGCATCCAAGTCGGCGATTTAGAAGACAAATATAATTGGATAGTTAAGTTAAATTAATTTTATCAAGGATTTATCTCGATATTTTATCGAAGTAAGTCCTTATTTTTTATCCAAATTTTCATACAATGGCGCCAAGTCCATAATTGCCTGTGTAATAAAGTCTTCCATATTAACATCATGTTGCTGATCTCTAAAAATAAATTTCCCTATCAAAAACGTTGCATCTTTGAGATCTGATTTAAATTGTGTCTGAATATCGCTTTGCTTTAAATAATCATTTAATTTTGTATGCTTATCAAATTCAGAAGACATTTCGCCATTCCAAATATACCAGTCTTGCAAATCAATTTGCTTACTCCAACTAGGAATGTCAGTCAATAATTTATTATATTGTTCAGGAGCCATTCTTCTTTTTTCACTCTTATAATGCTGAAACATCAAATATACTTGCAATTGTTTCTTATCCAGCATTACGCCAATACAAGGATTAGCATCTGCTAAGTCTTGCAAACGATATGAAGCCCAGTAATGATCGCGCAAATTCCAACCATTAGTCCAGCTCTCTACATGAACTTTAGCAAATTCGCCCGCTGGCAATTTTTTTGCTACAGCCTGATTAACAGCCTTCCAAGTTTGCCATACGCCTTTAAATTTGTCCTTTAATTCTGCTACTTCTGCTTCAGTGTGCTGCATTTTGATCTTCTTAAAAGAAAATTCTGGTTGATCAAAAATTTGAAACATTTCATCAGTTAATTGCGTCATATTTATCCCCTAATCCTAAAACGAAAAAATAATCTTTCGCCGATGCAAAAGATTATCTTCAAATTATTAAGCCCTCCATTCTCCGCCTTGACCGTATGAATGCTTACCTAATTCATTAATAATGACATGAATATGTTCCTTAGGAGCGCCTGTATTTTTATGAACGGCTTCAGTAACATCCTTCATTAAGTTAGTAATTTGTTCGTCAGAACGACCTTTAATTAATTCAATGTGTACAAATGGCATAATTCATCCTTCTTTCTTTTTTCCTTTAATTATACAAGTTTTTTCATCGCTTTGTTTCTAAAATTCTCCGATTAAAAAGCACCTCCGCCGCTGCCGCTACCTACACCGCCGGAGGAGCCACCGGAAAAGCCGCCACTGCCGCCAGATGAGGACGACGAACCATAAGATACACCTTCAGAAAAACTACTAGTAAAGTTTCTTTCAAAGCCATCACTACCCGTACTATAGAAAGAACTGCCAACGATGAAGCCAGTCGCATTCAATTCATCTTCAGAGAATTCAAGTCTTAATTGCTTTAAAACTTTTTTCGACAAACCAAAGGCAACCGCGTATGGCATAATATCTTCCCATAAAATCAGGTCACCGATATCTTTCATTTTAAATCTGCCAATGTCATCTAGCATCTTTTCAAATCCACGCACTTGACCAGTTTCAAGCGCGCCTTTTTTTGTATACAGACTAATCTTATTATTGCCGATAAAGAAAGCGATAAATTCAATGATAATTAGTAAAATTCCACCACCAACAACACTAGCTGTAGATGAACCAAGTTGGAATATTGCAATCGCCCAGGCAGCAATACTAATCATAATTCCTATGATAGCTAGACTACGATAGTGACTTCTAACCATTTTTAATCCATGATCTAAAAATCCATCTTTTTCGGTCTGTTTATATCTTTTCTTGCACCAGCTATCGAATTTTTTGCCTAATTTTCTGGAAGTATAATTCCTTAATCCCTTGGTTGTAAAAGATTTTCCATCTCCTACCTGTTTAAAGAGAAAATATAACAAATCATCATCTAAGATACTTTCATCTACAATAGAAATTCGATAATTGGTCTTCTTTAAGTGCTTTGTCTTAAACTCCTCAATTTTAATTTTCTTTTTACCAGCAAGTTGCATTAAATATGCTGTAAATGCCTTTGTATCTGGCCAGGCAGCATTATCTAAAACCTGAGCAGTTACTGGATCCACATTAGGAATTTCATAATTATGAGCAAGATCCCGCTCCTTTTTAGGTTTAAAACCTAATTTTTTACCAAAGAATCCCTTGATAATAACTGCTAACCCACTAATCAAAGAAACAAAGGCTAAGCCCCAACCAAAGTATGATTCTCTTTTTCTTCTTTCATTAGCTTCTTTGGCTAGTTGCGCCTCTTGCTTTTCAATCGCTGCTTTTTTATTCTGATCAACAAAATTTTTATTTGCTGCTGTGACAGCGGTAGGGAAAATCGCATGCACTTCGATTCCAACATCACCTGCTACGCCGTCTGCTTTCATAATGACTTTACCCTTTTGTGGCAAAACTTGAGTATAGCCATCTAACGAGCCATGAGCCCATGCTTTTAGCCCTTTTACCGGTTCAGGAAAAACAACTGTAGCTTGAGCATGATCAATGTCGGCATCCCAACCATTCCCAATAATTTTAAAATTTAATTCAGCAGTATCTTTATAATTAGTGATTAAATTTAAAATTTTATAAGAGTATTCAACTTTAATCCGGCTATCTTCCGAAATTCGATGAAAAACCTTAAACCTATAGGAATTATCTTCCTTGGTTAATTGATAAGTATTATTTTTCTTGTTATTTGTAGCAACCACCGGTTGATTATTTACCTTTACTTGAATATCCTTAATTTGCTGTTTTTGCGTTAAATTTTGTCGATAAAAAACGCCATGTGCATCGCTGTCAAAATCATAATATATCTTTCGATGGATCATAACTGAACCATCACGATTAACCTTAGCAGTAACATTCATATCAGTAATGTCATAATCAACATCAGCCTTTACAGGTTGAGTCCAAATTACAAAAATACTTATTAAACTAAGTATTCCTATTAAGTTTAGAAGTTTCTTTTTCATTATTTCCCTCCTTACTTTTTCCAATTTATTTGAAATAATCATATCTTACCAACACAAAAAAGCGCAAGCAAATTCTGATAAACGAATTCACTTGCGCTTATATTTATTTTTTATTAATTAAAAGTTACCACACTTAACATACATGTTTTTACCAATACGGTAATAGCTCTTACCATTAATGTGGAATTTTGAACCATATGTCTTAATTGGAGTGCCTTTTCTTAATATACGCCAGCTAGCACGAGAATAACCATTATTCTTATAAACATAGGCATTATGCTTTAAGACACGAGAGTTACCTAAAACATTGCTTGCCATAATGTAACGGTCTGTGCCAACTCTAATAGCGGTCTTACCATTATCAAGCTTAGTTGCTCCACCATAATAATTAATATTGGTATATGCAGCATATGAACCACTTACACGTTCACCCTTCTTATTGTAAACGTATGACTTCTTCATAATGTAGCCAGTAGTTGTTGGTTCATTGTTAGCTGGTTTTGAACTAGCAGTAGGCTTACTTGGAGCTTGAGAAATAGCACCATTGTTTGAAGTTACATTTCCATCAATTGACAATGGAAGAACTGCAACATTACCGTCAACGTTTAGGCCACGCCAGTTATCAGTAAATTGCCAAATTGATACACCGTCCATTGATGGGAAGTAATTAAAGTTAGGATTATCAATTCTACCTGAAATAGCATATGAAGCTACCCATAATGAGTTAGGGTACTTAGCAATTACGCTGCTGGTATCAATGTTGTTTTGCAAAACAGATGAACTTGCGTAAAGAAGTGGTTGGTAACCAGCTGCCTTAATTGTGTCCATGAATGCAATGATTGCGTTAGCAGTTGGCGTCTTACCACCATAAATGTTGTTGCCTTGGCCAGTTTCATAGTCACAAGCAATATATGAACCCTTTGGCAAACCAAATGCTTGCGCTGCCTTAACAGCGTAATTTGCTTCAGCAACTGCTGCATTAGCATTTGAACTAAATGTAGCAAAATGATATGCCATTGGCATCATATTATTAGAAATAGCTGTTGAGATTTGGTTAGATGCTTTTGGATTACGATAAGAGGTTCCTTCACTTACCTTAACAATAGCAAATTGTGAACCAGCTTGAGCGTGACTTGATAAATCAGCACTTTGGTAACTAGCAACGTCAACCCCAAGAGCACGAGCTGCTACAGAAGTAGTTGCAGCATTAACAGTAACTTGTGGTCTATTTACTTGAGTTACTGCTACTCCTGCAGTTCCTAATACGGTTGCACATGCCAATTTAATAATTAATTTTTTGGTTGTAGTCAATCTTCTTTTCCTCCACTATGTGAAAAATCTAAATTCACACTTGTTGATCTTCTTAATAATACGAAATCAAATTTAGAATAAGCTCGTTTGAGATTTTAGTCAATAGATTCGCTTTAGATGTAAGGTTAGCTTAATTTTTGTCATAATTTTGTATCATACAAAGCTGGTAGATTTACAGCCAAGTTTCTTCATAAATATTTTCTTTAAAACCGCAGGTCAAATGATCATCATCAACGACAAGTGGACGCTTAATCAACTTACCATCTTTAGACATCATCTCGGCAGCTTCTTCAATCGTCATATCAGGAATCTTATCCTTCAGTTTTTGCTGGCGGTAATGTTGACCAGATGTATTGAAAAAGTATCTCAAACCGCGATCTTGGTACTTATTCATCCACTTAATCAAGTCTTCTTTTTTAGGTGGCTCTTCAACTAAATCTTGGAATTCATATTTTACACCATGATCGTCTAACCATTTTTGAGCTTTCTTTGAAGTAGAACAACGTTTATAGCCATAAAATTTAATCATATTAATCCTTCTTCATATGTTCTCTAAAGAATTCAATTTCTTCATCATTAGCAATATCAGCTATTTCATCTTTTTGATTTACGAAAAAGACGTGGTGGCGAGAATGATCTTTATCGCCGTAGGATTTACAAATTGCATGTACACCGCGACCTAGCAAGAAACCGAACAAGGTAAATTGCATATCATGCAAGAAATCTTCATTAGAAGTAATTAAAAATGTTGGTAAGAAATTGGAATCAATGTATTTTTCAACGTCAAGTTGCTCGCGGTGCTTATTTACTGACTCTGGAGTAAAGTAAAGACTTTCAAGACCTTCAAGGCTTTCTGGCGTTAAAACGAATGAAGCAGCGCAGTTAAGCCCGACTGCTCTAAATTTTAAGTTAAGTGGCTTATATGGGAACAATTTAGCATAATCTGGATTAGTTAAAATCGTTACATATTGTTCAGCCATTTGACCACCGGCACTGTCGCCAACAATAAAGACATTATTTCTATCTAAACGATATTCTTCTGCATGGTCATCGACCCAGTGCATATAGCGGTCGACATCGTCCAACTCATCAGGAAATTCAGCATTTTCTGGAGCAAGACGATAATTAGGGTTAATAAAGGCAAAACCACGTTTAGCTAAGCCCATACCATAATATTGATAGGTTTCTTTAGTACCATAAACCCAGCCACCACCGTGGATATTAATAATTACAGGGAAAGGCTTGTCAGCTTTTTTAGGTAGATAAACATCTAATGTATGCCACTTATCCGGACCGTAAGACAAATCATCAATTCGTTCAACTTCGGGAATATCATGAGGCAAGTCTTTATCACGTTCATCGTCGCTCTTCTTGCATCCCGCTCGATATTCTGCGACAAATTTTTCAAGTCTCTGTGAAAGTTCCATATTGCTTCTCTTTTCTATTATTATTGATCACAAATCCATTATACTTGCTTTGAAAACAAAAGAATAAATTTTTCAAAAAATTCCTTGCATTTTAAATAGATATTCCCTATAATAGTTTATGTTCTGTTGAGGACATGCAAAACATACAAATGGTCTGGTAGCTCAGCTGGATAGAGCAACAGTCTTCTAAACTGTGGGTCGTGGGTTCGAATCTCACCCGGATCACCAAAGTAGCAACGCTTGTGGGCGTTGCTTTTTTGTTGCCAAAAATAGCCTAAAGAAAAATGCTGAAAATCTTTGCTTAATGCATTGATTGTCAGCATTTTTTGTTTTATATAGTTAAACAAATCTCACGATCAAAAATATTCCGCATTTCTTCATTAAAGTTATGTGCAATAAAGATAATCGTGGCATCGGTTTTAACTAATCGTTTCAAAATTCTCATTGTTGCAGCTTGGTCAATTGCACTTGTTCCTTCATCAATCAAGATTAGCTTACTATCATGAACCTTACTACGAGCTAAAACTATTTTTTGCCTTTGACCACCTGAAACGTTTAATTTATTCAAATCAATTTCTGTTTCAATTCCATCTGGAAACTTCGATACGTCACTAGCTAGCTGCACATCGTTAATTGCTCCAGAAACAAATTGTTCTAGTTTATCATTAAACATCGTAATATTCTCGGCAATCGTCGCTGGGAACAGCACTGGAGATTGTGGCAAATAACCAATTTCGGCTAAATCTGGCTTAACTACTTTCCCACTCTCATCAAAGTATTCAATTTCACCATGAGTGGCTTTTTCTTCGCCTAAAATCAACTTAAATAAAGTACTCTTACCAGAACCAGAGTCACCAGTAAGTAAGACCTTTTCACCAGCATTAACTTGAATATCAGGGAAAGCTACTTCTTCACCGTTCTTAAATTTGATAGCTAAACCTTTAGTTGAAAACGACACTGGCTGTTTCAAATCAACCGATTTTTCATCAATGATCTTTTTCCTGGCCTGTAAAATTTGCTTACGCAAATCCTTAGTTGCCTTCATTCGACCGCCATAATCAGCTATTCCTTGAAGCGAAGCAAACATTGCTGAACTAAAGTTACCAATACTTGCAATTAAACCAAAAGCAGCCCAATTATTAACCACCAAAAATCCAGTTAACAGGAAAATCAATGCATCCCCAACTGAATAAGCCAATTGATTTAAATAGTCCAGTTTTTGATCTACCTTTTGTTTTTCAACGTTAGCATTTTCCAATTTACCTGAACCCTTAGCAATCACGTCAAACAACTTTTGTCCTGCTAAATATCTGCGCAGTTCTGAAAGACCAATGAGCCAATCACCCAATGTCTTCAGATACTTTTTATTTGCATCAGATACTAGACTGGTAACCTTCTGTAATTGCTTATCCATCAGTTTAGGCAAATAAATCTGCACTGCCGCAAAAATTAAACACGCAAGAAGTAAGCTCCATTGAAATGTAAACAGTGTAAGGGCTACGCTAAACACGCTAACGAGCATCCCTGCCACATAACGAAATGAGTTTAGATAATCATTGTGTAGCAACGTTAAATCATTAGTCATTCTGTTCTGCACGCTGCCCGCATGATGACTCTTACCATCTTCAAAATAATGATCCGTCAATTCTTGCCTAATCAAATGAAGATACCTTTGCACGTGCTTTTGCCAGATAATTCCCGCAACATTATAAAAAAGATAGACTAAAACGTAACAGACAATCTGCAAAACGGTCCAAAAGATGAACATCTGTAAGTTGCGATTACGTACTGCATTAAATTGCAGCGTTAAAAAGTAAGCTACCCCAATTTCACCTGCTGCACCGGCCATTTGAAGTAAAAGTGCAATGCTAAAACTCCACGGATTTAATTTGAACAATTCTTTCCAGCTCATTATTTACCCTCCAAGTGAATTTCACGATCAAACAACGCCCTTTGCTCTTCACTCAAGTTGTGTGCAATCATCAAAAGTGTTTCTTTGCCCTGCGTTAAATTACGTAAAATCTTCGTCGCACCCTTTTGATCAATCGCACTAGTTGCTTCATCTAAATATAAAATTGACTTTTCATGAACCATTGCCCGCATTAAGACGACTTTTTGTTGCTGTCCGCCTGAAAGCAAATTATGCTTTACTTCAATTTCAGTAGCTAATCCATCCTTTAGTTTTTCTTCATCATGAACAAAAGCATTTGCTTCAACTGCAGAATTAACACGATCGTTCAATTTTGAATTAAACATTGTGATATTCTCCAAAATTGATGCGTCAAACATCGTTAAATCCTGTGCTAGATAGCCTATTTGATTAAAATCTGGATGAATAAGCTCATCATTTTTATTCTTATAAATTACCTCACCACTGCTTAGCTTAATTTGTCCTAACAATACTTTTAATAAAGTAGACTTACCGGTACCGCTATCGCCTATAAGCAGAACTTTTTCACCACGGTTAATGACAAAATTAGGATAAGCAATCTTCTCACCATGCTCATATTGAACAGACAAACCTCTTACTTCAATTGAAGCAATTTCATCAATCGAATCATATTTCTTATCTGCTTCAATTTTTTGCAATTTGGCTAGCTGATCTCTCAAGGTCTTAGTTGATTTAAGCTGAATACACTTAGTTACACAACTATTTACACTGTAAAAGATCCCATTAGCAAAATAGCCAGCAGTTAGAATTGCACCTAAGCTCACTTGATGATTGAAAAACAAAATTCCTGCAATGACTGGTACGCCAACTCGGCCCATAACATCAAAGATGGCTGCAACCATCTCTACATAAATCATTGCTTTATCACGTTGATATTCACTTTGTTCAAGTTGATGGCTTGATTTGCCTATTTTCTTTTTTAAAACCGATTTATTTTTATATCTTCGAAGTTCTTCCAAACCATTGAACCAATTTTCAATTAGATTCAGAAATTGTGCATTCTTAGTAGAAACTCTTTTAGTTGCTTTGTTGGTATATTTTTCCAGCAACTTTGGCACTGCAATTGCGAAAAACGAAATCACCAGACTATATGCCACCAATATCCAATGGAAGGTAAACAAAGTCCCAATCGTTAAAATGACATAGATCAAATCACAAACAAAATAAAAATAAACATCATAGTAGTTTGTCTGGATCATTTGTAAATCGTTGCCCAAATGATTTTCCATATCTGCCACTTTATCTGGTTTCTGATAATAATGTTTAGCAATATTTTGCCGCACCTGATGAAATAAATTCTGCGTTTGCTTAGTATTTTGAACATTAGCAATATTGAAACTTGAATTGCAGATTTGACCAAAGACAAATTGCACAGCAATTAATTCAATAAATAAAGCAAAGTTTCTTTGTGAAATTGCATTAAGTTCTGGACTAGTCAAGTACGTATAAAAAGTAGTCGTAGCTTGTGTGAGCGTGATTAAAAACAGTACTAAAAATGCACGCTGATAGTTTGTTTTAAGATAATCTTTTAGACCCATTATTTTTCCTCGTTATTACTTTTACAACAAATTGACGAACTGTTTTACATCCCTAATCTGATTTGCCGCAAAGAAAAAGCACTGTCATTCGCATTCGAATTAACAGTGCAACAAATAAAGGTCGATTTTATAAAAAATCGCCTTAGATTCGCCTACTGCTAATACTGATTGCAAAAAATGGGTACATTAAATAAAGTGTCGCTAGTTCATTTTCTAATTAACAAATCAAGTATTAGAGATTCAATAAGCGAATCATAAAGCAATTTTCCTCTTTTTCTATAAGTTAATTAAACTATAGCATGTATTTTTAATTTTACAAGATAATTTTTATTTTTCTTCATCCAAGTACTTTTGCAATACTCTAAACACACCATTTTCGGTGTTGGCTGGAGCAATAAACTTAGCATGTTTCTTGACATTATCCATACCGTTAGCCATTGCATATGAATACTTAGCAAAATCAAGCATTGGAATATCATTACCGCCATCACCAAAGGCAATTAAGTCATCGCCGGTCATGCCCATTTTAGCAAGCAGACGCTCAAGACCACTACCTTTACTTACGCCCTTAACATTAACGTCAATTGCAAAAGTAGCTGAAGCAAATGCTGAAATCTTATTATCATGATTCTTATTAAAGGCTTCTTCAACATCAGCTGCATGCTTACTATCCATGCCAAAAGTAATTTGATAAATATCATCTTCTGGCAAATCATCCCAGTCATCAATCACATCACTATTACCAGCAAAATATGCCAAGAAGTCACGTTCATCCTTATCAATTTCACTGTGCAAGTAAGCAATATCTTTTTGAAAGACCATGGTTGCCATCTTGCCATACTTGGCTAGAACCTCGTCGAGCAATTCTAAGACGTCTTGTCTATTCATTGGGTAGCTTGCGGCATCCTTGCCCTTAATGATCAAACGTGAACCGTTCAAGGTTACAAAATCCATTCTATTGGCAAAGCTCTTGAAGTCTTGCTTTAAACGTACATAAGGTCTGTCTGAAGCAACGATAAAATGAACTCCACGCTTTTCAAATTCAGTTAAAAGTTGATCGAATTGTTCATGATCAAATTGCTTACGATCATCCAAAAAGGTACCATCCATGTCAACTGCGACTGCTTTAAATGGTAATGTCATTCTCTTCACTTCAAAAAATTTTTTCAACGGGTTTTATCTTATCATCTAAAGCCGCTCTCATGGCAAATATTTTATCTAATTTTCAACTGCATCCTCCTGCTCCTACGCCAAATTAGTATATTCATCGCAATCAAAACCACCGTGGTAATGACAAAGATCACATTATCATTCCAAAATTCCATCCAACCATACTTAGTAAGCGAACTTGGCGTAACTAGTTCAAGCACAAAGGCATAAATATAAGACACACCAAAAATGCCGGCAATCACACAATTAATTCCTGCTAAAAAGTACACCAAATATGCGCCAATTTTTGCTCGATCTTTGAGTAAATGAATGCCAATGAGCATCAACACAAATGAAATGCATAATGGCAACACGTAAAATGTCCAAAAGCCCATAACATATCCTCCATTTTTTTGAGATCATTATGTCCAACATTTTTAAATTTTTGGTTAAGCCGCGGTTAATTTTGCTTAAATTGTCAGGCAAACTTTTCAGAAGCTGTTATCTTTTCTATACATTTTTTATCAAACTATAATAGGAATTAAAGGGAAAAGAAGGCGATCAGCTTGTACCAATGAAAGACAATATTATTAATATAGATGTAGATTGAAGGCATTTTTATGAAACCAGAAAAAGCTCTTGCACCAAAATAGGCATAAGCTTTCGAAGAATCACGTTAAAGAAGATCAATTAAATATTAGCTATGTAAAAATAAATGATTTAAAAACAGCAAATAAGGCATCGGCCTTTAATATCGAACGAAGTCATCGATGAACAGCTCAATAAATATATGCATCCCAACTCTATCCACATTCGCTTAAAGCCTTACTTTGACTCTGGCACTTGGATCAAATGGATCGGTGTCTTGGGGGATGTAACTTTGCCGAATAAAACCAATCTCAATGGCTCATTGTTGATCGATAAAATCTCCTGCTATTCAGATAAGGTGGAAATTCTCGACTACCATGCTTGGCTGAATGAGGTTAAAGACGTCAAGGTCGTTGATAGCGGTCGCTTGGTCTTTGCTAGATATTCCTTGCCTTATGTGGGCGACATTAAGAAGCTAGGTGAATTGCGCACTGATGATCAAATCAGCTTCTATAGCGAAGCTGCACCAAATAGCAGCAATTCGTTCAATATGGTAACCAACTTTGAATTGCTTACAGAGCATGATTTTATCCCGCTTCCATCTAACCCAAATGCCTTTTTAGGCTACATTATGTGGCGCCACCCAGAAGAAGGCGAATCGACTTACATCGCCAACTACCAAAACTGGGCTTTGGCTAAGCAGATCCATACTGAAGAGATCGATCATGAGATCGATTCAATTCGCCCTACTTCCAATTTAACTGAGCTTGAATTAGCCACCAATTTAAATATCGATCAAAAATTGATTGCCAACGCAAGAAAGCAAGGCTTGATCAAACCGGTTACCAGCAATGGACTAACCAGACGTTACGATAGCAATGCCTGGAACTTGCTTAGACAGGTTATCGGTGCCCAAGATAGTACGACGATTTATACTACGGATGATATCGTGAAAAAGACTGGCGTGGTCACTAAGCGTGAAATTCCGGTTAATAAGTCGCTGCATGAAGTAATTGAAAAAGCTGAAGCTGAAAATAAAGAAAAGCAAAAAGCTGAAGTAACTGAACCTAAGAAGCCAGCGATCAAGTTCATCAAGAGAGCTGAGCCAAAGCCACAAATTACGGAACCTCAACCTAAAGTTGAAGAATCTACTCCAGCAGTTACAAGCTCTATCATTATTATTTCTACCTTTGCCGATGAAAAATATGACTATGTTGCAGCTGATGCCAATAAGGCAATCGCTGAAATCATGGCGGCTGCTGAAAAAACGATGGTTAACAAGATGCTGCAAGTTAAAGACCACACTACAGGTCAGCCTGCAATCATCTCTGTCAAGGCCATCATGAAGATGGAATGTAAGTAAGCGTAAAAAACTGAAGTATCTTAAAATACCGCCTTAGCTTGTGCTAAGATGGGGTTAATTATATTCAAAATTTATCTGCAGCTTGCCTGCACTTGCTTTGTCTGTCAGAGCTGATTCATTGGGTAATTTATAGAGCAAATATTTTAGATATTTTTCTGGATCTAAATCATTGCGTTTTGCAGTTTCAATCAAACTAAGAATGATAGAAGATTTGGCTCCGTTAAAACTCTGAGAGAATAACCAGTTCTTGCGCCCAATTACTAGCGTCTTGATTGCCCGTTCAGCTAAATTGTTGGATAAAACCGGCCGGCCATCTAATAAAGCATGCTTGAATGTTGTTTCATGATTCAAAGAATAAGCAAAAGCTTTTCCCAACTTGGAATTAAGCAGAGTCATTGCTTTATGTTTACGACACCAGTTAAAGAACTCTTCCATGAGTGGGGCTAGTTTCTTCTGACGTAACTGTAGACGCTCTTGGTTAGATAGGTTTTCCCAGTCTTTTTCTAGGGCAAACATTCTATCGCAATAACGTACGCCTTGATTAAATATTGACTTGTTTGAGGCTTCGGGCGGAACGGCTTCGAAAAATTTTCTTCTGACATGAGCCCAGCAGCCAACTAAGGTAGCTTGGGCCAATTGACCACTGCGATGTGGATCATGATGATATAGAGTAATTGGTTTTTTCGCCTGCTTATCAGATAAAAAAGTCCAATAAAAAGTTTTTACTGTCTCACTTTCCAAGACGCGATAAGTGGTTTCATCTGCATGCAAGAACTTTTGCTCTAGCAGCTTTTCTTTAAGCAATTGATAAAGCGGCTCAAAGTAGTATTCTGTGGATTTAGTCTGCCAGTTAATAATATCTTGGCGCGTTACTGACAGCCCCATTTTTTGCCAGTCGTTCTCTTGACGATAGGCTGGTACTTTCAATTTATACTTTTGATAGAGAGTGTGAGCAATGATTGAAGCTGAGCCGTAACTGTGAGCCAGCGATGCTTTAGGTACCGGAGCCTTGACAATCTTCAGCAGCTCTTGACGAACTGACCAAGAGCCAATTTCCTTCATTTCCTTTTGGCAGCCAGGCTATCGATTCCGCGCCTGATGTCAGTTCGGCCACAAACAATATAGACCTGTCCTAGGTCATAGAGGTTAATCATGATAAAACCTTACTCAAAATCTTGTTCAGGATATCAGAATCAATGGAACTATATAGATTGAGTTCAAGATTATTCTTTTTTTAAGCTGAGCAGCAAGTTATTACGTGGTGGACGTGTCTTTTTAGGCTTTTGTGGATGATCTAGAACCACAATAGGCTGTTGTTTTTCAAGCATGTTCTTTGCCTCCTTAAGTTTATTAACTAAGAATAGCCGAAAAATGGAAGCTAAGAAAGATACTTCAGTTTTTTACGCTTACCACAAAACCAATAAGCAGGCAGCAAAAAGGCGGATGCCCTCAATTCTTGAGATCATCTGCCTTTTTCTGGTTTATTTAGTTTTCCTTCTTCTTGCGCTTGAAAGCACCCAGGATGCCGATTCCGCCAAGGATGGAAGCAAGTCCTAAGCCCAAGGCGGCCTTGGAATTGTCTTCACCGGTTTGCGGCAGCTGGTCTTGAGCTTGCGCAGACTCCTTGATGCTGATCGTCTTGGCCGGTTCAGCGGTCTTGACTACCTTGCCGTTCTTGTCCTTGTAGACGTAGGTTACGGTCTGCTTGCCTTCTACCTTAGGATCGCTTGTAGTCTTGGTATGGTCGTATGGAACCTCAGTGTCCTTGGTTGGATCGCTTGGCTTCACTGTGTCGCCGTTCTTTGGCGTCCAGTTTGGAACTTCTGGTACCTTGCCGTCCACTACCTTGGTTGGGTCTGTTGGATCAGTTTCATAAGGAACTGGGTTGGTCCCTGGAATTGGGTTGCCGTTTGGATCTATCGGTACGATGCTGCCGTTTTGAGTGTAGACAACGGTGTAGCTGCGGTTTGGATTATCCGGAGTTACGGTCTCACCGCCTACGATCTTCTTGTCGGCAGTGTAGCCTGGCTCTACTGGAGTATTTACAGGTTTGTAGGTATGATTCTTCTGTTCCCAAGTAGTCGTGGTTTCACCAGTGACTTCGTCCTTGGTGGTCTTGCCAGTGAAGGTTGTATCTTGCTCAACCGTCTTGGTCTTGACCACCTTGCCGTTCTTGTCCTTGTAGACGTAGGTTACGGTCTGCTTGCCTTCTACTTGGGTATAGCCTGTAGTCATGGTGTGATCGTATGGAACCTCAGTGTCCTTGGTTGGATCGCTTGGCTTTACTGGGTCGCCTGGCTTGCCGTTCTTTGGCGTCCAGCTTGGAACTTCTGGTACCTTGCCGTCCACTACCTTGGTTGGGTCATTTGGATCGGTTTCGTAAGGAACTGATGGCGTGTTTGGAATTGGGTTGCCGTTTGGATCTACCGGTACGATGCTGCCGTTTTGAGTGTAGACAACGGTGTAGCTGCGGTTTGGATCATCCGGAGTTACGGTCTCGCCGCCCACGATCTTCTTGTCGGCAGTGTAGCCTGGCTCTACTGGAGTATTTACAGGTTTGTAGGTATGATTCTTCTGTTCCCAAGTAGTCGTGGTTTCACCAGTGACTTCGTCCTTGGTGGTGTTGCCAGTGAAGGTTGTATCTTGCTCATCCTTCTTGGTCTTGACTACCTTGCCGTCCTTGTCCTTGTAGACGTAGGTTACGGTCTGCTTGCCTGGGTTTTCCGGATCAACGGTGATGGTGTCGTGGATAAAGTGGACGGTGTAGCTTTGATCCACCTTGTCATCGTCTTTGTCGTCAAAGACGACGTTCTTGCCTTCGGTTGAGTCGCTCACCAAGGCATAGCCGAGGCTCTTGTAGCCGTCGATCTTCTGCTGGGTGTTGTAGCCGGAGTCAGCGTGCGTCTTGCCGTCAAGCTTGTCGGTCTTCAAGGTCTTGCCGGTAGTCTTGTCAAAGTACACAACCTTTGCCTTTTGGTCGTTGGCAGTGTATTTGACCGTTTCAACGATGTCCTTGGCGTCGTGTGCCACGTCCTTGTTGGAGACGACGGCCGGGTCAACCGTGTAGCCCTTGATAGGTGTACTCTCTACGTCGTTGAAGTTCTTGGCGGTATCCCAAGTCGTCTTGGTGACTTCGCCGGTCACCTTGTCGATCAAGGCGCTGGCCTCAAAGTGAAGCTTGTCGTGGACGCTGGCCGGAGCTGGATCGTTTCCGCCGACAACCACGTAGTTGATGGTGCGGTTGACGTCGTGCTGCAGTGCCTCAGGCGTAGCGCCTTTAGGGTAGCCGGAACTGCCCTCGCCTGGGTTGATCTTCTTGCCCTCTGGGATATTGTCCTTAGGGGTGACCGTCACGAAGGTGTGTTCCAGAGTGACGGTGTAGCTTTGATCCACCTTGTCATCGTCTTTGTCGTCAAAGACGACGTTCTTGCCTTCGGTTGAGTCGCTCACCAAGGCATAGCCGAGGCTCTTGTAGCCGTCGATCGTCTGCTTGGTGTTGTAGCCGGAGTCAGCGTGCGTCTTGCCGTCAAACTCGTCGGTCTTCAAGTTCTTGCCGGTAGTCTTGTCAAAGTACACAACCTTTGCCTTTTGAGCGTCTGGGGTGTAGACAACCTTAGTATCTTCACCTGGATCAGTTGGAATGAAGCCATCTGGACCTACAGGTACACCATTAATCTTTGGTGTATATCCTTTGTATTGAGGAATAACAACCTTTCCGGCTTTAGTCGGGTCATTAGGGTCATTAGGATATTGGGTTGGTGTGTTCCCCATGAATGGTTTATTATCCTCATCAACAAGAACAGTATTCCCTAACTTTTTATATACATACTTAATATCAATTGTCTGTGGAACGTAAATACTTCTCAAGTAGATACCATCCACGCCTGAAGGTATGTCAGTATCTCCAGGTTTAATAGTCTTCGGCTGCCGGGTGGCAAGAAATCTGTCGCCGTATCGGTCTTCATAATACATCTGAGCAGACATAGTACCGTCATTGTCGATTTGCGTAAATACAGCACTGTAGCCATTGTGCATATTTATTTCATACGTGCTGTCAATCTTACCATAAGGTGACATTGTTCCCTGAGCATTAGACGGCGCTTTAGCATAATAACCATCGATGACTTTCGTACCAGCAGTTGTATACTTTTGGCCGTCTAAGCCTGATTGGACAACCGGTTCGATCTTTTCCCCGTTTTTATCAATGATGTCGTTACCGCTTTCATCGTGATATGAGGTTACTTGCTTATTCAGCCGCGGAACAATAAAACTGATGCTATTCACTGGCTGATCAGTCTTGCCACCTGAAACCTCATATTTTAGTGTCAATCCTCCTGATGAGCCGGCCTGAACCAGTCCGGCGTATTTGTCGTTATAGTATGTGAGTCCTGTCCGTCGGGACCAGTGGCTATGATTTTTATCCAAATCAAATTCATAGATAAAGCCGTTGCTCTGATCCAATTCAAAGACGTGAATTTGGCCATCACCATTCCTATTAGTTGAAATTACAGTTTGGTAGCCATTATCTTTCTGGCCAACCCAGTAGAATGTATAGTGTTCCGGATCTGGATCGCGATACATTTCACTGGGATAGTCTGGATCCGTTACTGAAAAGCCAGGAACGGCTGTAGTATCTTCATTTGCTTTCTCCAACTCACTGATAGAGCTAGCCATATTCGGCCTAGCTAGACTTGCCATAACCATCTTCTTATTAATGGGCATCTCAAAGGCTTGTCTTACGTCAAGGGTGGTTGAAGCTTGTCTTTCCGCTGACGCTGGGACTTGAGCTTGCGGAGCAGTTTGCTGACTTTGAGCAGCAAGTTCTTGCTTTGCCACATCAACTTGCGCATGCGCATCGTTTGCAGTTGGCGTTTGCGCTTCAGCATTGGCGCTATCGACTTTTTGTGCTTGCTTTTTTTCAGCCTGATTTGCATTAGCCACTGCTACTTGAGCTTGCCCCTTCTGAGCTTCCCCGTTCTGCTTTTCAGCACTTGCTACGGAAGCTTGGCTAGTTGACTCGGCAGTCTGAGCTTGCGTTTGATCCTTATGCGTCTCTGATGGATCTAACTTATCCTCAACTTTTTCGGCAACAGTTGCGTTGTTATTCGTATCAGCACGCGCTACAGAGCCATTAGCACCCATCCACAACGTGGTTGAAAGCAGAACTGACGCTACACCAACGGACAGCTTTCTCAAGCTGTAGTGTGGTGTTCGATCAGCACTGTCAACGAACATCTTATTTTTCTTTCTTACCATATCGCTTTCCCTTCTAAAGCATAACTGAATTCACTTGTAACTTTCCCTTCTAAAACATAACTGAGTTAATACTCAAATACATGTTTTAAAAAAGCAAGAATAATTAAAACTGGGATATTAATTTTGACAAACTAAAATTAATATCCCAGTTTTAACTCTTTTCTATTGTAAAATCAAGTCGATTGTAAAATCAAGTTGAACACTGCTCCGATCTAGTGAAAAAAGTCGTTTTCACTGGATCAGAGCACAAAAAATCCATTTCAACCTTCTGGTAGAATATGAATTATCACAAAACATTTCTAGAGAGGTTAAAATGGATTATTCATATTCTAACACTAAACCACACCAAAAGGAAAATCCATTTCAAAGGATGATCGAATTACAATTCAAGTGATGCATTCTATTGACTGCTCAAATCGTGTATGATCAAAAGAGGCACTGTATCCTTTATACTGGCAATGTGAAACGCGATACAAAGTTGTCAAGGGGTAAATGACTTATGAGCGCCATAGACGCGAAGGCAGCCGTAAGAGCTTGTTCCTTCATCGAAGCAAGTTCATCAACTATGTTTCCCAGGTTTCCATAAGCGAGGCTGGTCTCTTGATGCCTGCGTTGGCTATGCTTTCCTTCCCCAAGGATCAGGTCGTGTCTACCAAGACTCTATACAACTACGTTGACCTTGTCCTTATGTACATCAAGAGCATCTACCTCCCAGAAAAGGTAAAGTGCAATACCAAGGCTCGTCGTGTTCGTGCAAACAAGCGCATTCTAGGCAGAAACATCGATGAACGCAGTCCTAGAATCGATAACCGTAAGGACTTTGGACACTGGGAATGCGACCTGGTTCTTGGGCACAAGACCAAAGATAATGTGTTGCTTACTCCGTGTGAACGGAAGACACGTCGCTTCTTCATGATCAAGATTGAAGATAAGACTTCAACTAGCATCATGAAGGTATTTGACAAGCTTCACGAGTTCTATGGATCCAAATGGAATAAAATCTTTAAGTCTATCACAACCGACAACGGCTCCGAGTTCGCAGATCTATCAAATCTTGAGCAAGTTTCCAAGACGCTTGTGTACTATGCTCACCCTTATACATTCTGTAATAAAGGTAGCGTAGAAGGCCGCATCGAGCTTATCAGACGCTATATTCCTAAGGGAGATCGCATGGATAAATGCAGCGCGGAAGACATTGCTAAGATCGAAGTATGGTGCAACTCTCTTCCTCGAAAGATCTTAAACTACAAGACTCCAAAAGAGTGCTTTGACGTAGAGCTTGACCATATTTATCGGCGCAGATAGTCAAAATCTACCAGATGTTATTGGTAAGTGTTCAATTTATTCTTGCAATTGGCGTTAATTTTCTTTTTCCTTTCGTGCTGCAATTTTCGTTACACCAATTGTGATCACAAAAGAGTGGGTTTATACATAAAAATGGTAGCATCAAAACAATGTAAGCGCCCAATAGCACAGTATATTAAAATCCCATCCTAGCAATGCTAAGTTGGGATTTATCAGTTTATAGGACTTTACTTACAGTGGAGCTGAACATTTTCAGATCATGGTAAATAGGCTTCCAGACGTTGATTATCTAATAAGGACGGCTCATTGGGCAACTTGTCTAGAAGATAGTTGATATATTTGAATTGGTCCAAGCCATTTTGCTTGGCAGTTTCGAGTATGCTCATAATGATGGCCATGGCTTTGGCGCCAGTGCTGCTCTGTTGTTGGACAGTTCAAGTCGACCATCTTTCAGAATGTTCATGAACTTGCCCATATGGTTTAAGCAGTACTGGAAGGCTGCCCCCAGCTTACCTGAAGGCAGCACGGAGACTGATTTCTTGTAGCACCAGTCGGAAAACTTCTTAAGCAGAGTCTTTAATTCAGACTGGTGTTTCTTGTGTCTTTCTTCAGCTGAAAGGTCCTTCCAGGAGCGCTCAAGGCTAAATATTTGATCACAGTAGTGGATCCCTTGTCTGGCAACTGAAGTCGCGTCGGACTCTCTGACCTTGTCTTTAGGCAAGGAGTCAAAGAACTTTCGCCTTGCATGAGCCATACAGCCAACATACTTAGACGAGATTCTCAATTGAATGGTGAAGCTGCAAGTTTCGCTTACGACATCATGTGTCCAAGAGCCCTACGGCATTGGCTTCATCTCCACTTTACATAATAAAAGAAAAGGTGTTGAACGACTACTCCGTCGAGTAATCATCCAACACTAGATTAGTATGTTTCGTTTACTCTAAATTTTCAAAATTTGCTTTTTCTTAGCTTGAAATTCTTCTTCAGTCAGAAGCCCTTGATCAAGCAAATCTTTCAACTTCTTAATCTGCTCTACTTGCTTATCAAGGTTATCATCATTTCGCGACCATTTCTTAATCGTTGCTGTCAAAAGTGCCGCAGTTGTCTTATTAAGTAAGTTAATGTTAACTTGTTCATTATTCACTATTAACGTTAATTCTTCAGATATAATTTGCTGCTGTAAGAGCACGCTCATAATCTCTGTTAACGGGATCACACGGCTATTTTCACTAGGATGTTTTTTACTCAAAATAATCAAATTTTGATTAGTACATGTCAGCATTACATCTTCGCCCTGATCAGTAATTCCGAGCGCTGCATACTCGATTTTTTCATGATCACTCAGTAGATTACTAAGCGGCGCTAAATCCTTACTGTTAAACCAAATGTCATAAACTTTAGCGTTAATCAGTTGTTGTTTAAGTTCAGCTGGCAAATCTAGTTTTTTAATCTTAGCAATAACTTGTTGGCTGCGCTGGTCGGCCAAAAACGCTTGATTCGCTTCTCTTTGTTTTTTACTAAATAAATCAAAAAGTCCCATAGATATTTTCCTTAATACATAAATATTTACTTATATTATGAACTAAATTTACCTAAAAAACATCTATCTAACTCACTCGAAAACTTTCTTAAATTCATTCACTGCGCGATTTTGTCGCCGCTCATCCGGGATCACTGCATAAACGACCTTTGAAATACTGGTTGGCTGCTCGAACGTCCTCCGCCACATCTTGGCAACTTCGGCTGGCTTAAAGCCAAAGACGCCGGCGCCCCATGCACCAAGGATCAATACATCAACTTTTTGATCTTCAGCTATTTTTTTAACAAAATTCATTCGACTAAGCATTGCGCTGTCAGCATCACTGTAAAACTTCATCTGCTCTTCTGGCTCACGCAAGGTGCGACGACCAGCAGTCTTATTAGGTGCGGCACATGTGAGCACACCACTTTGAACATCCCCATCCCAGATAATATCAGGCGAATAAAGCCCGCGGTTCATATATAGGCCGCGATTTCTATGCTGTTTATTTCAAGCATAAAAATCACGTTGACTTGCAATAATCGGATAAAGGTCTGACTGCGTACAAATCGCTTCTTCTTGCGCCATTGCACCGTTTAAAAAACCACCACCAGGATTAACATATGAAGCAAAATTCAAAGCAGCTACTTTTTGTTGCGGATAATCTTGGCAGGCCTTAATCACGGCTTGATTGGTAGCAAGGGCCAGACAATTTGCTTAGCTTTTTGAGTAAAATCATCAACTTCTTTATCGGCAAAAGCATCAACACTATAAACCTTGGCACCTTTAATTGAAGCTCGAATTTGAGATTGATATTTTTGCTCGATCATCGCTTCATGTTTGCGGGCCACATTGCGATAATGTTCACGTTTAGAGTTATAATTTGCCATCAGTTTTCCTTTCTAAAATAGATCGTAATTTGAACATTTGTTTGATATAATTTTAATAAAAAACTAGCACAAATACAACTAAGAGGAATAAGAATGAGAACTCTAAATATTATCGGTATCAGCATTTATCTGATCATTGCAGTCGTTCTAGCGGTCAGACGTATTCAGCTCACCCAGGCATTTCACCAAAATAAAATTAAGGAAGAAGATTACGATCGTCTAACTAAGCGAAACATGATTGAATTAATCGTAGTCGTTGCTCTAGCATTGCTTTACGTTTATACGCCATTTAAAATTTTTATCTTTTAACGAAAAAAAGCCGGCAAAATCGCCGACTTTTTCATTATATAAACTTAACATACTTCGTATTAAGCATCACATACTTGCGTCCTAATTTAATCTGCGCATAACTACGCTTGCCATCTTAAACACACGATTTACATGATACTTAACACCTGGCTTAGCCTTGCGTGAATTCTTCACCAACTTACCCTTTTTATTAATCGTGACAAATCTTCTGCTTTAGCTTTATTCAAGTTCTTTAAAGCCGTTTGAGTACTAATGCTGGTCTTAACTTCAGTAGGCTTTACGCTAAAAATTCCGCTACTAACTGTCGTCGCTACCAACAATGCAGCCGCAGTCTTCTTGAAAGTCTCTTTTTTCATCAATTCAATTCTTTCCATTATTAATTTCCAATCGTAATATTAGTACTCTTTTTTATAATTAAAAATAAAATTGCACTGATACTTATATAAGAGGACTCTAAAATTAACTTAATCTCATCTTTTTTGATTGCGCTGTCACCTTAAACAGGTAAACTATAATTATAAGAAAAAAAGGAGCGAAATAAATGAAATACAATCAATATGCCTACGTCAAAACTGGCTTCAACCAACAAGTCAAAGAATTAATCGATATCAACTTCCTGCCTAGAAACTACGAAGATTGGTCATTCAGTGACCTACTCGCAAAACTTGTTAAAAATGCAATCGCTGAAGCAAAAAATGATGCTGCTAAAACGGCCAAGTTGAACGAATTCGCTGTTTCAGATCATGAAACTTTAGCAGATTTCTTAAAAGAAAAGCCTGAATCCATCGGCACCGAACAATTCTACAACGTTGCTTTGCAACTGCTCGGCTATCACGTTCACTACGACTATCAATTTGATGACCCAACTGGTTTTATGCAAAAGAATGCTTTGCCCTTTGTCCAAGACATCAGCGACACCAACAAATTGATCTCAGCCTTCTACCGTTTACTCAATACTCGTAGTAAGAACGGTCAAATCTTGCTTGATGTAATGGCAGGCAAGGGCTACTTCACTCAGTTCTGGGGTCAAAACAAGTTCAAATTCTTCAATGGCAAATCTATCCCTGTTTTTGACACAAACAAAGTCATCCGCGAAGTCGTTTATGTCGAAACTGATCTTGACACTGATCATGACGGTAAGAGCGATTTAATCCAAGTTACTGTTTTCCGTCCTGCAGAAACCAATAAGGGATTAAAAGTACCCGCACTTTACACCGCATCCCCATACTTTGGCGGAATCATTGCCAACGAAAAGCGTAACCACAATGTTGACGAAAATCTTTCTGATTCTACCACTTGGGATGACCCACAATACGTTCACTCACCAATCGTTAAGGCAGAAAAGCCAGATGGTTCAAGCCACCCAGCAACTGAAGAAGCAGTTCACAAGTCATCTTACCCATTAAACGAATATATGCTTGCTCGTGGTTTTGCTAGCGTCTTTGCTGGTGCCATCGGTACGCGCGGCAGTGACGGTGTCCGCATCACCGGTGCACCTGAAGAAACTGAATCAGCTGCTGCAGTTATCGAATGGCTGCATGGCGATCGTATTGCCTACACTGACAGAACTAGAACTGTTCAAACTAAGGCTGACTGGTGCAACGGCAACATCGGGATGACTGGTCGTTCATACTTGGGTACTTTGCAAATCGCTATTGCAACTACTGGCGTCAAGGGTCTGAAGACTGTTGTTTCTGAAGCTGCTATTTCATCATGGTACGACTACTACCGTGAACACGGTTTGGTTATTGCTCCTGAGGCTTGCCAAGGTGAAGATTTAGATTTACTTGCTGAAACTTGTCAATCTAACTTGTGGGATGCCGGTTCCTACCTCAAGATCAAGCCAGAATACGACAAGATGCAAAAGGAATTACTTGAAAAAGAAGACCGTAAAACTGGTCAATATTCTGACTTCTGGGAAGCAAGAAATTACCGTCATCACGCAGATGGCATCAAGTGCTCATGGATCTCAGTTCATGGTTTAAACGACTGGAACGTTAAGCCAAAGAACGTCTACAAGATCTGGCAACTAGTATCCAAGATGCCAATGAAGCATCATCTCTTCTTGCACCAAGGCCCACACTACAACATGAACAATTTCGTCTCAATCGACTTCACAGATTTAATGAATCTTTGGTTTGTTCATGAATTGCTTGGTCTTGAAAACAATGCCTACAATCAATGGCCAACGGTCATGATTCAAGATAACCTGCAAGCTGATAAGTGGCATGAAGAAAAAGACTGGAGCGATGAATTAGGTCAAGAAAAGATCTACTATCCAACAGATGACCATGAACTTTACCAAGATGGTAACGGCAAGGCAAAGATGAGCTTCACCGATGTTGGTGGCACTGAATTTAAGAAATCTGGCATCTCAGAAAGCGACTGGCAATACAAGTTTATCTGCGGCGACGAAAAATGGACTAAACCAAGTCTACGTTTTGAAACAGATGAATTTATTCATCCTACTACGATCGTGGGTCGCCCAGAAGTCAAAGTAAGAGTCTCTGGTAGCCTTCCAAAGGGTGAAATCTCCGTTGCTTTAGTTGAACTTGGTGAAAGACAACGATTAACTGCTACTCCTAAGTTCTTAATGCGCGGCGGACAAGAATTAGGCTACCGTTTTGGCACTGACACTTTGCAAGAATTTGTTCCAGACAAGAAGACCAAGGCTAAGTTGATCACTAAGGCCCACATGAACATGCAAAACTACAAGGACATGAAGAAGCCTGAAGCAATTGAAGCTGACAAGTTCTACGATTTGGACTTCTTGCTTCAACCTACCTACTACACTATCCCATCTGGTAGCAAACTTGCTTTAATCATCTACTCAACTGATCAGGGCATGACTAAGCGTCCACTTGAAGATGAGACCTACACCGTTGATTTAGCTAATACCGAGATTAAGTTTTACGAAAAATAATTAATAGTAAATAAAGAGACAGATATTCGTATTGGAATACCTGTCTTTTTTATTATTTAAATATTTTTTTATATTCTCCGTATCCAGCCTGATCAAGCTTATCATACGGAATAAATTTTAACGCAGCCGAATTAATGCAGTATCGCAATCCGCCTTTGTCAACTGGTCCATCAGTAAAGACATGGCCCAAATGTGAATCAGCTTCGGGGCTTTTCACTTCTGTTCGCTCCATTCCGTGAGATTGATCACGATGATATGTCAATTTCTTAATCGGTTTAGTAAAGCTAGGCCAGCCGCACCCTGCATCATATTTATCTTCACTAGAGAAAAGCGGCTCACCGGACACCACATCAACGTAGATTCCTTTGTCATAAAAATTATCATATTTTCCTGTAAAAGGGTACTCGGTCGCAGCTTTTTGGGTAACGTTGTATTCTTCTTCGCTTAACTTTTTTAACGCTTCTTCTTTATTAAACATGTTCCGTTCCTCCTGGAAAGAAATTATCGATTTTCTTTTCATAGATATCGAAACGATATCTAGTCAAAAATTCATTAGCAGGATCATAGATTCTTACTTGCAGCATTTCATCTTTGCCATTCATATGTACTTCTTTATTTGGCATATCTAAAAATGGTTTAAAGGCGGCAATCACATTTTGATATGAACTATAAACATGGACGTTTTGTTCAATTACTTCACCATTTTTAGCATATCGCCGTGCACAGATTACATATACAACGTTGTCATTCATAGAAGAGGCTCCTAACTTTTACTTTTCTTGTTTCTTACTATTTTAATTCATTTGCTTACTAAGTAGATAAAAAAAGCAACAAATATCTAAATTAGATATCTGTTGCCAATTTGTTAAAATACTGAAGTTAAGACAGCACCAGCTACAATTAATACCAAACCAATTGCAGTATAGATGTAACCCTTCTTGGTCTTTTGTTCATGTAAGAAGATAATACCACCAAGAGTTGAAATAACCACGCAAAGTTGTGACATGACGAAAGCTAAGTTAACACCGTTCATCTTTACTGAAACGATATATGCAAGTGCAGCTACGGCATAAATCAAACCTGCAGGAATAACTTGGTAGCTTTCCTTTTCTTTAACAACGTCAACTTTCTTAGTTGCAAGTAAGTAAATCACAGTGGTGATCAACATACCAATGGTTTCACCAAAGAAAATCATGGTGTTATCACCCTTCAAAGCCTTAGGAATTGAGCTTGATGTGATGTAACCCAAAGTAGTCAAAACCAAAACAATCATAGTAGTTGTTTGGTTCTTCTTGCCACCTTCGGCAGTACCCTTATCAGTCAATGAAGTACATGCAACACCGATGATCAAGGCCAAAATACCTAAGAAACCAAAGATCTTAGATTGAGTACTTGCCCATTCACCGAAGATTAATACTCCGACAAGTGGTACACCAATTAATTGCAAACCGGTTGAAATTGGCATTGTTTCAGAAACACCAACTTTAGAATAACTGTAATACTGTCCGACCTGACCAATTACCCAGGCAGCTCCAGCAAGCATTGCTAACATAAATGTAGTGCCATCAAAAGTTGGACGTTTAATGAGAGTCATTACAGCACCAAAGATAAATGCACCGAGCACAGTACCTAAAATTTGGTGGTAAATGTTACTCTTCTTGACCCCAGCAACGAACATCGGCATAAGTCCCCAGCCGATTGCTGGAATGAATAGAAATAAATAACTCATTATTTTTCTCCCCTATATTTGTAAAAAAGTCACAAGGAGCATTGTATCAATGAAAGCGGATACGTTGCAAACGAAAAACAAGTGCGAGTTAAAAAAGATGATCTTTCGATCATCTTTTTTACTTCTTATTTACCTTTAATCCAAACTCTTAGTCGCAAATGATATATTTTCTAGCGATTTAAGCAAGGCATCCGCAGTGTCCAAAGCTGTTAATAACGGAACGTTTTGTTGGATTGCCATTTGTCTAATAATGAAGCCATCTGAATTCTTTTCAATATCATGTCCCATCGTATTGATCACTAAATCAATTTGACCATCGCGTAATTCGTTCAGGATGTTATCGTCAGCATGCTCATCATCATGTACTTTCGTCACGAGTTCTACGTGCAAGTCGTTCTTTTTAAGGAAGTTGGCTGTACCCTTAGTTGCAAAGATTCTGTAACCAATTCGTGCAAAGCGCTTCGCAATTGGCAAAATCTTTTCTTTATCTCTATCTTCAATAGTAAGAAGAACATTGCCATTCTCAGGTAGTTGCATCTTAGCACCCGCAAATGCCTTGTATAATGCCTTGGCAAAAGTATGATCACTACCCATTACTTCACCAGTTGATTTCATTTCTGGTCCAAGGTATGAGTCAACATCAGCTAACTTACTAAAGCTGAAGACTGGTGCCTTAACTGAGATCATATCAGGTTCTGGTGCCAAGCCATCACTGTAGCCTTGTTCAGCCAAGGTTTCACCCATAATTACACGCGTAGCAACTTGAGCCATTTCAATACCAGTAATCTTACTCAAGAATGGAACAGTTCTACTTGCTCGCGGATTTACCTCAATTACATAGACATCCCCATCGCGCACAATAAACTGGATGTTCATAATTCCCTTACAGTTCAGAGTCAAAGCCAATTTTCTAGTTACGTCGGTAATCTTTTCCTTAACTTCTTCAGTGAAGGTTTGTGGTGGGTAAACTGCCATTGAGTCACCTGAGTGAACACCAGCGTGTTCGATGTGTTCCATAATACCTGGTAAAAGCACATCCTTACCGTCACAGATCGCATCAACATCACATTCACGACCATCCAAGTAGTCATCGACCAAGATCGGGTGATCAGCCGCAATATCTACGTGGTCTTGCAAGTATTCTTCAAGTTCATCCTTGCTGTAGACAATTTCCATTGCCTTACCACCCAAGACATAACTTGGACGAACCAAAACTGGGTAGCCTAATTTTTCTGCAGCTTCGATAACGCCTTCGTGAGTAGTTGCAGTTAAACCCTTTGGTTGATTAAGCTTCAAGTCCTTGATGATTTCATCGAATAACTCACGGTCTTCTGCACGGTTAACGTCCTTAACCTCGGTACCCAAGATCTTAACGCCATGCTTTTCAAGACCAGCTGCCAAGTTGATTGAAGTTTGACCACCGAATTGAACGATTGTACCTACTGGCTTTTCCAAGTCACAGACGTTCAAAACATCTTCAAGAGTCAATGGTTCAAAGTAAAGCTTGTCAGAGACTGAGAAGTCAGTTGAAACAGTTTCAGGGTTTGAGTTAATAACAATAGCTTCATAACCCATCTTTTGTAAAGCCTTAACACAGTGAACAGTTGCGTAGTCAAATTCTACACCTTGACCGATTCTGATTGGGCCTGAACCAATTACGACAACTGATTTCTTACCTGACTTATGTGATTCGTTTTCTGCATCATAAGTTGAGTAGAAGTATGGGGTCTTTGATTCAAATTCTGCGGCACAGGTATCAACCATCTTGTAGACTGGAATGATGCCGTTAGCTTTTCTGAAGTTTCTTACATCATCTGCGGTTTCGCCCCACAAGTTGGCAATGGTTGGATCGCTGAAGCCGTATTTCTTAGCAAGGCGCAGTGTATCTACATCGTCTTTGTTTTCTTGCAAAGTCTTTTCCATTTCGACCATGTGCTTTACGATATCCAAGAAGTAGAAGTTAATCTTAGTTAATTCATGCACATCTTCCAATGTATAGCCACGTCTGAATGCTTCAGCTAAGTAGAATAAACGGTCGTCTTGTGCTTTTACTAGTTTTTGTTCAAGCTTATCATCACTAGCTACATGAGCTTCTTCAGAGTAAAGATCCTTTTCATCGATTTCAAGAGATCTAACAGCCTTTTGCATAGCTTCTTCTGCGGTTCTACCGATGGCCATAACTTCACCGGTAGCCTTCATTTGAGTACCTAAAACTCTGTCAGCCTTAGGGAACTTATCGAATGGCCAGCGAGGGATCTTGCAGACAACGTAATCAAGAGCTGGTTCAAATTCGGCATAAGTAGTACCAGTTACAGGGTTCTTGATTTCGTCCAAAGTCATACCAACGGCAATCTTGGCAGCCATCTTAGCAATTGGATAACCAGTAGCCTTTGAAGCCAAGGCGCTTGATCTAGAAACTCTTGGATTAACTTCGATAACGTCATAGTTAAAGCTGTTAGGATCAAGGGCAAGCTGTACGTTACATCCCCCTTCAATCTTAAGCGCACGAATCAAACGGAGTGAACAATCACGAAGCATTTGGTATTCCTTGTCTGACAAGGTTTGACTTGGTGAGAAGACAATTGAGTCACCGGTGTGAATACCAACTGGATCGAAGTTTTCCATACAGCAGACGATCATCGCATTGTCATCGTGGTCACGTATTACTTCAAATTCGATTTCCTTGTAACCAGCAATGGATTTTTCAATCAAACATTCAGTTACTGGTGAAAGTTCCAAACCGTTCTTTGCAATTTCAGCTAATTCTTCACGGTTGTGACAAATACCACCACCAGTACCACCCATTGTGAAGGCAGGACGTACAATGATTGGGTAGCCGATTTCGTCACCAAATGCCAAAGCATCTTTAACTGTATTAACAGTCTTTGATGGTGGCACAGGTTCGCCTAACTTCTTACATAATTCCTTGAACTTCTCACGGTCTTCAGCTTGTTCAATTGAATCAAGCTTAGTACCCAAAAGTTCAATGTGAAGTTCATCCAAGATACCAGTTTTTGCAAGAGCCAATGCCATATTTAAACCTACTTGACCACCCAAGGTTGGCAAAATAGCATCTGGGTATTCTTGACGAATGATTCTTGAAATTGATTCAACAGTCAAAGGTTCAATGTAGACTTTGTCAGCGATTGTCGTATCAGTCATGATAGTTGCTGGGTTGGAGTTAACCAAAACCACTTCGTAACCTTCTTCGCGAAGAGCCAAACAAGCCTGAGTACCAGAATAGTCAAATTCTGCGGCCTGACCAATAATAATTGGACCAGAACCAATCACCATAATCTTATGAATATCTTTTCTCTTAGGCATGACGCTCTTCTTCCTTTCTTTGGTCAATCATTGACATAAAGTCATCAAATAGTGAAACCTCATCGTGTGGTCCTGGAGTTGCATCTGGGTGGAACTGTACTGAAAATGCTGGATACTTTTTGTGGCGAAGACCTTCAACAGTACCGTCGTTTACTTCAACGTGAGTAATCATTAAGTTGTCTTTATCAACTGAGTCAGCATCTACAGCATAGCCGTGGTTTTGTGAAGTAAAGCCGATGTTGCCCGTAGCAATTTCACGAACTGGATGGTTGAAACCACGGTGACCGAACTTCATCTTGTAGGTATTAGCACCGTTGGCTAAAGCAAAGACTTGGTGTCCCATACAGATACCCATCAATGGCACATATTTTTCTACTTCACGAACCATGTTTGTAGCACCATTTGCGGCCATTTCTTCTGGGTCACCAGGGCCGTTTGAAAGAAGAACACCATCTGGATGAAGGTTTAAGACTTCTTCAGCAGTTGCAGTATATGGCAAGACGATACAGTTACAGTCACGTTCGGCAAGTTCACGTAAAATACTGTGCTTGATACCAAAGTCGATCACTACGATGTTGCGCTTTGAACCTGGAACCGGATATGGACTCTTAGTTGATACGCGGCTGATTATGCCTTGAGTTACATTTTCAGTTTGTAAAATCTTGGTGATCTTTTCTGCATCTTCCTTAGAATCTACAATCTTACCTCTTAAAGTACCGTGAACACGGAGCTTTTTAACTAAAGCACGTGTATCGATGCCTTGAATACCTGGGATATCCAAGTGCTCTAAGAATTTAGGCAAAGTAGTTTGCATTCTCCAGTTATCTGGGTGACGTGCTACTTGGTGGCAAATCACACCCTTGATCTTTGGTTCAAGTGATTCATAGTCAGCTAAGGTAATACCGTAGTTACCAATCAATGGGTTAGTGAAAACCAAAATTTGGTCTGCATAACTTTGATCAGTAATTGCTTCTTGATAGCCGGTCATCCCTGTTGTGAATACAACTTCACCGGTTGTTTCACGATCGGCGCCAAAGCCTTCACCGGCATAAACACTGCCGTCTTCTAAAATTAAATAGCGCATTGACATTTACTCTGCTCCTTCCTGGTATACAACCTTACCATCAACCATTGTCATCACAGTTGAGCCATAAACCTTATGACCAGTAAATGGAGTGTTAACTCCCTTAGACTTGAAGTCTGCTTCCTTGATTTCTTTTTCATGTTCCAAATCAAAGATTGCGATATCAGCTGGCTTGCCTGGTTCAAGAACGCCGGCGTCTTTAAGACCAAAGGTCTTAGCTGGTTTATCGCTAAGCCATGACAATAATTGTTCGAGAGTAAAGACCTTTTCGTTTTTTACAAACTTAGTATATAGCGTACTGAAAGCAGTTTCACTACCTGTGATACCAAAAGCCGCACCTTTCATTCCGCCTTGCTTTTCTTTCTTAGCATGGGGCGCATGGTCAGTAGCAATCAGATCAATTGTGCCATCAAGAAGTCCTACTAAAAGTGCTGCTTGATCTTCCTTAGTTCTTAGTGGTGGGTTCATCTTGAAGTAGCCGTTGTCTTTTGGAATATCGTCACCGGTTAAAAGAATGTGGTGAGGAGCAACTTCACAAGTAACATTGATTCCGCGAGCCTTTGCCATGCGGACAAGTTCAACGCTAGTCTTAGTTGAAACGTGGCAGATGTGGTAGTGAACGCCAGTCTTTTGAGCCAAGAGCAAGTCACGAGCAATTTGCGTGGTTTCAGCAAGTTCAGTGACAGGTGGTAAGTTCAATCTTTCTGCAGTCTTACCTGCGTTAACGGTACCGTGATTAAAGAGTGAATCGTCTTGTGCGTGGGTCGCAACGATCAAGTTATTTTTCTTAGCTTTTTGCATAGCCAAGTACATGGTTTGAGCTGTTTGTACACCGTGGCCATCATTACTCAAAGCAAAGGCACCAGCTTTTTTCAAGGCTGCATAGTCAGGAATGACATCGGTTGTCTCATCATTGGTAATTGGACCATATTGGAAAATGTGAACTACGCCTTTTTCCTTGTTTTCCTCAACCATTTTCTCCATTAATTCTGGAGTGTTAGGCACAGGAGTTACGTTAGGCATAGCACCTACTGTGGTAAAGCCGCCGCGAGCAGCTGCTTCACTACCTGTTCTAATATCTTCCTTATATGTTTGACCAGGATCACGGTAGTGAACGTGGACATCAACTAAACCTGGGCTGACCAACTTACCTTTGGTATCAATTACTTTATCGCCTGTTAAATCAGTACCGATTGCCTTAATTTTGTCATTTTCAATTAAAACGTCTGCTTTAACTAAGTGACCATTTTGATAAACGGTACCGTTCTTAATTACTGTTGTCATTATTCGAGACCTCCGAGCTTTCTTCCGCGTAATACTGCTTCAATCATGGCCATTCTCATAAATACACCATTTTGCATTTGACGGACAAACATGCACTTGTCGCTTTCTACCAAGTCACCGCTAAGTTCAACGTCGTGGTTGATTGGACCTGGATGCATGATGATTGTGTCAGGCTTTAATTCGTTGTAGCGTTTATGGTTGATGCCGTATTTTTCATGGTAAGCTTTAGCATCAAATTTCTTTTCATTAGGATCACCTGCGTGACGTTCATGTTGTACTCTTAAAAGCATCATGACATCCATGTCAGGGATTAATTTATCTAATTCTTCATACTTGCCGTATTTATCAAATTTTTTGTCGTACCAGTAGCTTGGACCTGAGAAGTAAACTTCTGCACCTAATCTAGTAAGAAGTTCCATGTTACTCTTAGCTACTCTTGAGTTAGTGATGTCGCCGACGATGGCTACCTTCAAGCCCTTAAAGTGGCCGAAGTGTTCGTGAATAGTCATCATGTCGAGCATACATTGACTTGGGTGTTGGCCACTGCCATCACCTGCGTTGATCACACCGATGTTTAAGTGTTGGTGTTCTTTCAAGTTGATCAAATCGTTGTAGTATTCATTTTGTGAGTGGCGGATCACTTCAAGATCGACGCCCAAAGCGTTCATGATTAATGAAGTGTCGTATAAAGTTTCACCTTTGTTAACAGATGAGTGAGCTGGATCAAATGGGATAACTGTTAAGCCCAATTTTCTTTCAGCCATTTCAAAACTCGTATGCGTTCTGCTTGAGTCTTCGAAAAACATGTTGGTTACGTAAACCGGCTTAGTTAAGCGAGGCATTGCACCGCCCTTTTTGAAGTATTCAGCTCGTTTGATTAAAGCTTCAACTTCATCGACATGCAAATTTTCAACACTAACAAAATGTGGTAAACTGACAAGATTTAAATTTTCCATTTTCTATTCTTTCTATCAAAAAAGCCTGAAGCATTTAATTGCTCCAGGCTTTTTCTTCGCACTTTTGTATACGAAAAACTAAGCAACCCTTCTGGCCCTCTCTGGAGTCAATTAAATGGTTGAATTATTTACTTTTTCTATTTTTTATTTTGGCAAAGCCTTCAATTCAACTGAATCTTTACCGTCCTTTTCAACTACATTAACAGCGACTTGTTCGTCGGCAGAAGTTGGAATGTTTTTACCAACAAAGTCGGCACGGATTGGCAATTCACGGTGACCACGGTCAACCAAAACTGCCACTCTGATCGAACTTGGTCGACCAACGTGCATCAAAGCATCCATCGCAGCTCTAATTGTTCTACCAGTGTAAATAACATCGTCGATCAAGACAACGTGCTTGTCATCGATGTTAACACCAACTTGATCAGAGTTAACAACTGGATCTTGCTTTAAGGATGCATCATGACGATCATCACGGTAAAGGGTGATGTCAAGTTGACCAACTGGAACATCAACACCTTCAAGTTTTTGAATTCTGTCATGGATGCGATTAGCCAAGTAAACGCCTCGCGTCTTAATTCCAACTAATACTAGATCATCGGTACCCTTATTTTGTTCGATGATTTCGTAAGTAATACGCGTAAGCGCACGCTTCATTGCAAGTGCATCCCAAATTTCTTTTGCCAATTTAATAGCCTCCCAATTTTTGCCCATTAAAAAAGCTCCCATTCTTCTCTGAGACTAGGAGCTTTCTGTAAAGTCGAAACTTAATTTAAGCCTGCCTTGCTAGCCTCACGGGACTAATTTTAAAGGACATTCATTGCTTTAAAGTTACTGTAAATGACAGCGTTTGTCAAGAGATTAATTGAGTTTAACTTGTCCAACTAAATCATTGATATCATCGACGCCTAATTCTTCAAGTTCTGCAGGTAAACTATCAGCGATATGCTTGGATGCGATGCTGTCGTGGAAATGTGCAGTACCTACTGCTACGGCACTTGCACCGGCAAGCATGAATTTAACGACGTCTTCAGCTGAGCTAATTCCGCCCATACCAATGATTGGTAAATCGACTGCTTGGTGAACCTGCGCAATCATGCGAAGAGCAACCGGTCTCACAGCTTCACCTGACAAACCGCCCATGTTGTGACCAAGGACTGGCTTTCTAGTTTTCACATCGATTTCCATGCCAAGCAAAGTGTTGATCATGGAAATACCATCTGCACCGCCCTTTTCGGCAGCTTTTGCGATAGTAACGACATCAGTTACGTTTGGCGTTAATTTGACGTAGATTGGAACGTTAACCACGTTTTTGATTTTTTTGGTTAATTCTTCAACTACGTCGGGATGCACACCAAAACTCATGCCGCCGCGATCAACGTTAGGGCAAGAAACGTTGATCTCTAGTGCGTTGACTAATCCTGAAACAGATAACTTCTTTGCAACTTCAACATAGTCATCTTCACTGTCGCCACCCACACTAGCCATAATTGGCAAGTCTGGATATTGCTTTCTAAGCGGTGTTAATTTTTCACTAATTACTGCGTCAACACCAGGATTAGTTAAACCAACTGAGTTAAGTACCCCATCGTCTAAAACAGCAATCTGAGGTTGCGGATTACCTGTTGTTGCGTGTGGCGTGGTTGTCTTAATTACCATTGCACCTAAGTCATTCAAATCGAACTTCTTAGCTGCTGGCACATCGCCAAAACCAAAGGTACCACTTGCTGGCATCACCGGGTTCTTCAAATTTAATCCTGGTAACTTTACGCGTGTATTTGTCATAATTTTCCTCCAAAAATGAATGCTCACGGACATTCGCTTATTTTTTTAGAACAGATTGTACACGCCTTTTTTGATTTTTAAAAGTCTAAAATTTTATTTGTATTTTATTTTCGATGGTGTTAAACTTCGTTTTGATCAAACTTTAAACGGTACAGAGAGACCGCAAGTTCAAAATATTGACTTAAATTATCTGGGGAAAGTCTATACCTGGTGTCTCTCTGCGCCACGTATAGACTTTTTTTGTGGAGGAAAAATGACTAGACCTGTTATCGTTGCCCTCGACTTGGACAATGAAGAAAAATTACACGAAATTTTGTCAAAACTAGGCAAACCGGAAAATGTTTTTATCAAAGTTGGCATGGAATTGTTCTATAATGCCGGCATTGATGTAGTTAAAAAATTAGCTGATCAAGGCTACAAGATCTTCTTAGACCTTAAGATGCATGACATTCCAAACACTGTTTATAACGGTGCAAAGGCTTTGGCAAAACTCGGCATCACCTTTACTACGGTTCACGCACTTGGTGGCAGCCAAATGATCAAGGCCGCTAAAGATGGTTTAATCGCTGGCACACCCGCTGGCAAGAGCGTACCTAAGCTTTTGGCTGTCACTGAATTGACTTCAATTTCAGACGATGTTTTAGCCCACGAACAAAACTGTTCTTTACCAATGGACAAACAAGTACTCAGCCTGGCCAAGATGGCAAAAGCTGCCGGTGCAGACGGCGTTATCTGTTCACCACTTGAAGTCAAAGAATTGCACGAAGCAATCGGCGACGATTTCTTATATGTCACTCCCGGCATTCGTCCAAAGGGCAACGCCAAGGATGACCAATCAAGAGTTGCAACACCAGCCGATGCTAAGGAATGGGGTTCAAGTGCCATCGTTGTTGGCCGCCCTATCACTTTAGCCAGTGATCCAGAAGCTGCTTATGAAGCAATCAAGAAGGAGTTTAATTAAAATGCATAAAGATCAAATTATTTCTCAACTTATCCAAGAAAAAATCATCACTATCTCACCTGACAAACCATTTACCTATGCAAGTGGGATGCTTTCACCAATCTACACTGACTTGCGTTTGACTGTATCTTACCCAGAATTACGCGACATGATTGCCAGCGACTTAGCCAACTTGATTGCCAAGGAATTCCCTGAAGCAACCATTATCGGTGGTGTTGCAACTGCCGGCATCCCTCACGCAGCTTGGGTTGCTGACAAGTTACACCTTCCAATGATTTATGTTCGTCCAAAGCCAAAGGATCACGGTAAGGGTCGTCAAATTGAAGGTCGTTTCTCAAAGGATGATAAGATTGTTTTAATCGACGACTTGATCACTACTGGTGGTTCAGTTTTGAACGCTGTTAAGGCAACTGAAAAAGACGGTGGCAACGTAATCGGCGTATCTTCAATCTTCACCTACTACTTGCCAGACGCAAAAGAAAACTTTGCCAAGAGCGGCGTTAAATATGCTCCACTTCTTTCTTACCCAGAACTTCTTAAGAAGGAAAATGAATCAGGCCATATCTCAAGCAAACAATACGATGTATTGAAGACTTGGCACGAAGACCCATGGGCTTGGGGCAAGAAGTTTGAAAAGTAATAAATAATTACCCGTTGCTAACCAGACATCAATGAAATAACCGCTAAACAGCCAGAGAGTTATCCAGCGAGTAATCTCATGATTAAGCTTGCTAGGATTTTTACGCTTAAATTGAACGTAAAAATTTAAACCAATGACTAAGCATAAGAATACTAACTGAAAAATATTACCTGCAGTGTGTCCTCGCTTAGGAATCATTTCTAAAATTGTTACAATTAGTGCAAAAATCATTTGCACGTTAAAGATCTGTTGCCAGCGTTTGCGCGGCAAAATCACCTCATTCATATTTTCCCCTCCAATTCATGATTTTTAATTACGCCGATTGTAAAATTAAATTGAACACTTGATAAAAAATAAAAAGTCCATTCGGACCTGTTTGATAGAATGTTAATAACCACAAAAACTTCTATTGGAGGTCACAAATGGACTCTTTATATTCTACCATGAATCAGCACATTAAAGGCAAACACTTATCATTCGAAGAGCGGGTTATTATCCAAACTCGTATCAAAGACGGCTTCTCTCTTAGAGCTACTGCACGTGAACTTGGTTGTTCCCCGTCTACCATCAGCTATGAAGTCAAACGCGGTACTGTTTCTCTTTATCATGGCAAACAGAGGCGGTACAAGGCTGATCACGGTCAAAGCGTTTATCAGGCTAATCGATACCATTGTGGCCGCAAATCAGGCTTCTTGAAGAAATCTGATTTTATCTAATATGTTAACAAGCATTTCTCTGAAGACGACTGGTCGCTTGATGTATGTGCCAATCGCAGTTTGACTATAGGAGAATTTTCTAGTAATCAAACAGTTTGTACTAGAACCCTGTATAACTATGTCGATCAAGGATTAATGGATATCAGAAACTGTGATTTGCCTGAAAAGTTAAAACGCAACACTAAAATTCATCGCATCCGCAAAAATAAGAGAAAGCCTGGCCGAAGCATTGAAGAACGTCCACAAGAGATCAACGATCGAAAAGAGTTCGGCCATTGAGAATGCGACCTGGTTTTAGGACATAAGACTAGAGATGATCAAGTACTGCTGACTTTGTCTGAGCGAATGAATCGCGAGTTTTTAATCTTGCGGATTCCCGATAAGACCGCTGCCAGTGTCATGCATGCTTTTAGAACGCTTCAAAAACAATACAGCGAGCACTGGAACGACATCTTCAAGACATCATTAATATTGAAACCTGGTGCAATTTACTGCCGAGAAAGATCTTAGCATATCATACCCCAGATGAAATCTTTGAAAAGAAGTTGGACAAGTCGAGGAAGTTAAAAATGTTGACGTAGAATTCGTTTGATACCCGGTCTGGTCACCTAATAAGATGAGCGACGCGGCTAAAAAATACTTTGGCATAGAATAAAGAGAAGTAATTCCAAGTTTGAATTACTTCTCTTTTCATTTTTGATTTACTTTAATAAAATGTCGCTAGGCACAATTCCTTTACCAAAGTATGGTTTAAGTTCAATTTGGTAATCTTTCTTGAAGAAACTTTCAGCAGTCAAACGATTGATTTGTTTATTAGTCCACTTCAATAAAGATTTGTTTCCCTTCTTAACAGCAGGTGCAATAAATTGGTGAGGACCAATGGATCTAATTCCTACTACATATTGCGGATTCTTTTTAATCCAGGCATATAAGTAGGAGTTATCATCAGCTAATGCAGCTCCTCGCTTATTTTTCATTGCATTAAATTGCTGGGTTTCTGAATCAAAACGTAAAAGCTTTATTCCAGGACGGTTAGCAAAGTAATTTTCACCCGTTGATCCCTTCAAAAGAATCAATTGTTTCCCTCGCAATTGCTTTTCACTGGTAATCGGGTGACTCTTAGGTGAAACGACACCAGTTGATACTTTCATGTAAGGATGGGCAAAATCTACTACTTCTGCTCTTTCTGGAGTCTTGGTAAAGTTGGCTAAGACCATATCTACTTTATTAGAATTCAATGCGTCAACCCGGTTATTTCCGTTAAGTTGGGTAAATCGTGGTTTCACACCTAATTCTTTAGCTAATTCTCGTGCAAGTCGCAAATCAAAACCAACCCGTTTACCTTGAGAGTTAACCCAACCATATGGTGGTAAGTCGCCATAAACACCAATTCGAATATAACCTCGACGCTTAATTTGGGTCACACTATTATTGTTACTCCAACCGCTACCACCAGCAGAACGAGCTAGATATGGTTTAGTTAAACCCATATAAGCTGAAGCTAACACTACGACAGCGGCAATTACACTAATAATAGTGTTGAATATCTTTCGTCCACTCATAGTTTCATCCCCCTAGAAGTCCATATCAGTGAGGAATTGCTGAGCTCTTTCAGATTGTGGTTCAGTAAAGAACTGTTCACAAGGAGTTTTTTCAATAATCCTGCCTTTTTCCAAAAAGAGGACTTGATCAGCGACACGTTTAGCAAAGTTCATTTGGTGAGTAACTAAAATCATTGTCATATGATCATTTTCTGAAAGTTTTTTAACAATATCTTCAATACCACGAACCATTTCAGGGTCAAGAGATGCAGTAATTTCATCAAGTAGAATAACTTCAGGCTTCATAGCTAAAGTACGGACAATTGCCACTCTTTGTTGTTGACCACCAGATAATTCTCGAGGATACGTGTCAGCATATTGATCCATATTTACCCGTTTTAACAAATGATGTGCTTCTTGTTCTACTTCTGCTCGATCCCGTTTTTGGACCTTTGTAGGTGCCAAAAGAATATTTTGCATTACTGTTAGGTTTGGAAAAAGATCATATGATTGAAAAACCATGCCAATCTTTTGTCGAATAGCTTGCCATTCTTTTGGAGAGGGCTGGACCTTTTTACCATGAAAGACAATCTCACCATTTTTATAATTTTCCAAACCATTCAGTGTTCTTAAGAGTGTTGATTTACCTGAACCTGAGGGACCCAGAATCGCCAAAACTTCACCCTTTTTCAAATTAAAGCTAATATCGTGAAGTGCTTGCCAGTCACCATAAAACTTGTTTAGATGTTCCACTTTTAAAATTTCTTCAGTCATTTTTCTCACCTATTTTTGCTTTGCCATTAAACTCTTTGCCCATACTGATAAAGGATAATCCAGGATAAAGTAAAAGAAGAAAATCAAACCATAAACCCAGAAAACACCTGTTGGGAATTTTTGATTATTTGCTTCAATAATTTGTTGTCCCACATTGATAACATCCATTACACTGATCAACATTAAAACAGAAGTTGTTTTAATTACTCTTGTTGCTAAGTTGATCGTAGCTGGTAACTCTAATTTGAATGCTTGAGGCAACAAAACATACAAGAAAAGCTGCATCTTACTCAAACCCAATGCCAAGCCACTTTCCTTTTGAGCTAATGGCACGGATTGCAAAGCCCCACGAACAATATCGCTGAACTCTGCTGCTACCCAAAGCGAAAAAGCTAAGACTGCCATCCAAGTACCCGGCCAATTAATATGCAAGCTACGAGGCAAAATATAATAAACCAAATAAAGTAGAACTACACTAGGTAAAATCCTAAAGATCTCCATGTAGACTCTTAAAATGCAACGAATTATTTTATTCGGCATTGTCCGAAGAACACCGAATATAGTTCCAATAAGCAATCCAATGATAATTGACAAAGCAGCAATCCAAATAGAGGTCCATAAACCAACTAATAGCCGATCAAAGTTGCTGCCGCTAAATAAGACATTAATCCCCGAATGCGCCATAACGAACTTTCCTTTCTAGCCAGTTTAAAAGCAAAATTACTGGAATCATAATAATCGCATAGCCGATAACCAACATTAAAAGATATTCGTTAGACCGGTAATACATTCCTATTAGGTCCAATGCGGTATTAGTCAATTCTGGAATCGCAATCACTGTAAAGATAGATGTTTCCTTAATAAGAAAAATCACATTAGCTGCCAAAGCTGGCATACTTAAGGCAAATCCTTGCGGGAACACAACGTATCTTGCTAATTGAAAGCGATTCATTCCTAAAGCTTCGCCAGAATTGATTTGACTATCCGTTACCCCTTGGAAGCCACCGGTGAACCCTTCAGCCATGTAGCCTCCCCCAAGGAAAATCAAACCAATAATTCCGGCAGTAATTGATGACATTCGCCAACCAATTACTGGAAATGCATAATACAAAAAGAAAAGTTGAATTAAAAGCGGTGTATTGCGTGCCAATTCGACATAAGCTGTTGCAATCTGACTTAAGATCGGGGTCTTAAAGTATTGCAGCAAACTTGCAATGACTCCAACAATGATTGAGCCAATAATCCCAACCAATGAGAGCCAAACAGTAAGAACGAAGCCATGCCCATATGCTGGCAATGCCTGCTGTATAATAGTCCAGTCCATTTATATACCTCTCATTCATGAAACATCATACTTTAGTGTGAATAATAATAGACTTATTAATATAAGTCAAATTTAATTTTAATTTTTGTTTATTATTCAAAAAATCATATAATATTTAACAGATTTAAAAAGACTGGGGAAAAGTTGATGTATGTTTTTTACCAAATCGGTATCTCAATAGGGATGATTGTAGTAGCATTTGCTATTCACATTTTACGTCAAGCTATTAATGGGAATTCTCCGTTCATTATGTTTAATTATCTTTTTGCCTTATCAATTTCCATTGGTGGAATTTTTATTATTGTCGCTAGTTTAGCAGCTATGCAACCGCAGAATTGGTACACTAGCAGCCCTCTTTGGAAGATTTTAATTGTAAGTTAAAAAATGATCCATTACCTTAATTGGTAGTGGATCATTTTACTTTTATTTTATTTGACTGGTACCTGTTGCGTAATTCAAACGAACGCCATTTTCAACATTAAAGATATAAACGTTGAAATGAACCGTATTTGAACTAACTGACTGTCCTTCCATTTCTACTCCTCGAGCTAATAATTCATCACCACGGAAAACAGGCGTTACTCGATAGCGAACGTAATTGTTACCCGATTCCTTGAGATATTCTGCTACTTCATCTTCATAACGTAGCATATCCGGATCATTAAGCTGCCTAGTTCCTGTCATCAGGTTCTTCAAATTATTGTTTTGTCCAGTTAATTGAAACCCTATTAGATGACAACGATTATAAAGCCAGCCACCAGCAATTCTCTTATTATGCCAACCTGTCGGATCAACGTGGAGCGGTTCACGTGGACTATTAGGCATCAATGACTTATTGAGTAATGCGTTAGCAGTAGTAACTCGATTTAAGCCATCAAGATTGCCATAACGTTGCCATGCACCGTCTGCTGTACTCAAGTCTGTTTTGGAGAAACTAGGATCATTATTATTAACAATAATAATATCTTTCCCTGTATAAGTGAGAGTAGCAAGCTTAGCAGCACTTACTGATTCAACTGCATGTGCACTCGAATATTTCTTAAGTTGCCTTCTTAATTTAGCAATCTTTTTATCTAATGTTTTTATTTTTTGTTCAGTTTTACGATTCTTAACCTCAATTTTAGTAGCTTTTATTTTAGCAGTTCGATTATATTTAACTACCGTTTTAGGTGCTTTTGCTAAAACAGTTCCTTGACTACTTTGAGCATTCGAGCAACCTGAAAGTGTCAAAAGCATCAAAAAGCTAGAAAAAATCGTAACAAATTTACGTTTATTCATTATCTCAATGCCTTTCTATAGCCAGCAGCTTTAGCTTCTGCTTCAGAATCAAAGTAAACTGCATTTGCGGAATTCATTCGATATCCCGCTTGCCCTGGAACATGGTAAATTTTAGAGTTACGATTACCAACAATTTTACCTGAATCTGTGGTATTCATATCTCCATGATTGCCAGCGGGTGCTCCTGAATTATGATGATGTTCAGTTTTAATTGATTGAGATGAATTAGCTGAATAATTATCATGCTTCGCCTCTTTAGCCGCTTTTTTCTCAGCTTTTTCTTCAGCTAATTTTTCTTTTTTAGCTTTAGTTTTTGCAATAGCCAAAGCAGCTACTAACTTTTCATATTCTGCTTCTTCTTTTTTCTCTTCTTTATCTAAAACTTTTTCTTTAGCCTGTGCTTTAACTAGCTCTTTTTGTCCAACTTTTTTCACTACATAATGAACTTTAGGTTCTGTAGTACTGGTTGACGAATCATCATCGGGCAAACTATTTACCCAGCAACAAAACAGTATGAAAACAATGACAACTGAACTCAGACTCGACCATAATCGATCTCGTTTACTATGTTTAAAAACATACTTTTTTAATAAATAATACGGAGTAAAGTAATACCAAAACAAAATCCAGAGAATTACTTTTCCGATTTTTTCTAAGGTATTCATACTTATCTCTTCGATTCACGATAACCCGCTGCTCGTGCTGCAGCCTTGCTCTTAAAAAATACAGCATTTTCACGGTTCATACGGTAACTATGACCTCTTATTACATGAAAGATCTTACTCTTTTTATTACCTACAATCCGATAATCACCAGTCCAAATCTTTGCTTTACTATGTTTATGCTTTTTAACATGTCTTCTAGGATGACGTTTAGCTCTATGAACTGTAGCTAAAACAGTATCACAATTATTAAAAGTGGAAGGAATAACTGCCACTTCACCTAGCACCATCAGAATTGCACTGATTAGGACTAGTAATCTTCTTCCTTTTTTCATAAAATAACCTCTCATTCACACAAAAAAATATACATTTATAGTTTTAGTTTACACCTAAACAATATTAATAGAAGCGACAAAAAAGGCATTATCTCTGAGATAATGCCTAATGATTAAAATAATTTAAATTGAATACTTAACAGCGTTTCTTAAATCGACTACAAAGCAAATCGCATAGATGAAACAGATAAACTCAATCAGACCATACTGTGATAACTTAACTAAGCCGAACAATAGCACAACAGCCAGACTAATAAAAAATAAAGTCGAAACAATTGTTAATCCTCGACTATCAAAAGGATCAGGAAATTTATCTAATTCTTCACTTATTTCTTTAAGTTCTTGTGCCGATAGATGTCTAATTTGTTTATATTCCTTTGAAGCTACGAAAAAATTACCTGAAATTATTAAAATCAAAGCTAGTGTATTTAAAATACACGTCCAAATCATGAGTGAGAGATTATTTTGAACTCGTGCATGGGCTAAGAAGATAACACTAATTAAACCCAACGCATCCCCAAAAAGGCTCACTAAATACTTTCTACGTAATTTCTTTCTAAAATCTTTATTTTCAACATCAATTGTTTATTTCTTCATAATCACTAAACCTACCCTTAAAAGTCATTACAAGTTAAATTATAATGCGAACATATGTATAGATCTAGTGATTAGAGCCATCTTTTTCTATTCACAATTTATTTAGCATAGCCAACCTTGTACCAAACATTATTTGCAGCTGCTGGTTTTAACGAGTAGTTCACGATCTTATTATTAACAGCTTGAATCGCATAAGAGTTAGTCATTGGTACAATATAAGCTTCATCATTCATATATTGCTGCCACTTATGAAAAGCTGCTACCCGGTACTTATGATTGAATGCCTTAGTAGAATCAATTTCATCAAGCAATTTATTGTTTTCCTTGGTAACGAATCTAGAGTCATTCATTGGGTTAGTTTCGCTGTACATCCCTCTTGGTGAAGGCTCTGATGACAATGACCAAGCTGCCATAAACATATCGACATTTTTATCATCGTGGTCCAGTTTGTCGTAGAAGGAATTGAACTCAATTAATCTGCCACCAGTTAAGCTGACATGCAAGCCGATTTTATGCCACTGTTGAATATAATTCTGAATAATCGGCTCTTGCACTGCGGAACCTGTCATTGCGGCCAAGTGAATACTCAAAGGCTTGCCATTAGGTTGAACCCTCCATTTGCCTTTCTTCTTGTAGCCAGCTTTATCCAATAATTGGTTGGCTTTCTTTAAATTGTATGGAAAACCTTTAGCATTCTTATCGAAGTAATCGCCAAATTGAGCAGGAATCAAAGTTGGCACTCTGAAAGTCAAACCTTGCGTGTATCTCTTTTCAACTTGATTAATATTCATGGCATAGGCAATTGCCTGACGCAAAGATTTATTGTTCATCTTGGCATTCTTATCCATGACATTCTTGCCATTCTCCCACTTCCCGACTTTGAAGCCTAAGTAACTATATGCAAGAGGGATCTTAGCAATAAAGTTAGTATTCTTAGCGTTCTTAACGGCTTGCCAATCAGAGTTAACTATCTCTGCAATATCAAACTTGTGACTCTTAATTGCTTGACTGGCTGATTTAGTCGAAACAACTTGCGCCACAATCTTATTCAACTTTGGTTTACCCCTCCAATAATATTTATTGGGAACCCAAGTTACTGACTGACCTCTGACAACTTTGCTAACTTTATATGGTCCAAAGAATAATGGATCTTTTCTGATTTGATCTGATGAAACTAATTTACTGAAAGGTACATCCTTTAAATGATGATATGGAGCTGCCGTTTCAATAAAATAGTCATTACCAGATTGCAACATCCCTGGCTTCATTGCTAAAAAATGAATGACAATAGTTCTGCCATTTTCACCATCAGGATAAGTTATGTCTGAAATAGTTTTCGCTTTGCCATTGTGATAGGCTTTCATTCCTACGATATTAGCTAGAGAATCTGAGTACCGTAGACTGTTGGTAGCTTTATTGGCAGTCATTTCATATGGATATTCCAAATCCTTAGCAACCACTTGCTTGCCATCGGACCACTTAACTCCTTTCTTAACAGTAATTGTTACTGTCTTGGCTTTCTTGTCTAGTTTAAAAGTAGCTGGGCCTTTATTAGTAATCTTATATTGATTATCAGTATCGAACAAAGCCTCATTACCAAATTGCATTACGTCTGAATCCACTTGATCAACTGATAACTGACTATCAAAAATCCCTTTAAAAGGAGTATCAGTTTCAATAGCATAGGTTAAAGTCCCGCCCTGTTTTGCTGTTTTTTGTGGGGGTTGTTCAGGAAACTTATTCGCAGTCTTGGCTGCATTCTTATTATTTTGACCACATGCAGTTAAACTTAAAGCTGCACCAATAAGTAAACCGGTAGTACTGATAAATTTAATAGCTTTCATAGTCGTTTCTCTTTTCTAAAAAATAAAAAAAGGCCCACATCCCAATTAAGGAATGTGAACCTTCATAGAATAATTAGTAAATCAATTATCTGAGATTAGGATCGCCGCACACCATAATTTAGGATCACAAATAAACCATCATTTTGGTGGCGGCGTCGTAATTCTACTGTTAATGCGCTTTGTGATTCTAACATGATATGTGACTCCTTTCTTAAATGAATTTAATGTTATATTAAAATTTCTTTTAGCTGTTGTCAATAAATATTTTAGAATTTTTTATTGACATAAAAAGCACCGTCAAACGACAGTGCTTCAATATTTTTCTACTTTTCAGCTAACTTGGTAGCCTCTTCTGCAGTATTTTGAGTCTTAACTTTTAAACCTTTGAAAGTAACATCACTTGCCTTTACATAAACACTACCAATTTTTTGCTTAACCCAAGTGTATTCATATTTACTATGTGGATCACGCATTGAAAAAGTAGTACCAATTAAGTGATAGAAAAGTTCTGCTTTCTTTTCACTAGGTACCCAAATGTAACGAGCATAATCAACCTGATAGTTGTTCTCAGGCAAAAAGTTGCCACGAGCTGCCTTTTCCAAATATTTGCCACCTAAATCAACTAACTGACCTTGATCATTGTAAAGTGGTGTAGTCTTTTCTAGGCCTTGTTTAAAAGTAACCAACGATTGAGTTGATTCCGCAAAATTATGATTATTATCCATGAAGAATCTAAAGCTAAAATTACCCTCATCTTCATCTGGATAATCACCTGCATCAGTCCAGTACAAGAATTGGTCCTTGGTGCCAGCTATTCTGACGTACAATTGTGGGTCAGTGTAGTCAGTATCGATCAAAACCTGATCAATCTTAACTTTGCTACCAGCACGAACAACTTTAGAAGTTTCCTTTAAATCTTTGTTCAAAACATACATATCGGCACGGGGAATTACATAAGTTGGTTGCTTCGTGAAGACATATTGACCATTGATTTTACTTACATTCACTGCCTTAACGTAGCGACCGCCACCTAAAGCGTAGTAAACTTTCCCTTTAATCTTGTATTGTTTCAAAGCTTGTGGATCTTTATTAGAAGATTCACTTGGGTAGAAGAAGAAATCATCTGATGAACTAGCAGCTTTGACACTACCACTGTATGTCACTAAAGTACCTTTTCTTAAAGTACCTTGTTTCTTGATACGTTGACCCTTCTTGTTGTAGATATAAGTGTTGGTTTTCAAGAACATTACATTTTTACCGGCAACTTGGCTTACATCTTTTGCCTTAACATAAGCACCGCTGCCAACGTAATAGTAAAGTTCACGTGAAGTTTCTGTCAATTTGCCAGCATATTTAATCTTTTGATTACGAGTTACAGTTGCCTTGCCACCACGATATGATTTCAAACGCTTGCCGTTTTTGTCATAAACGTAACCTTTACGAGCAATATTAATTACACCCTTGTTGCTAATACTGCCTAAGCAATTAGACTTAATATAACCATTGTCACCAAGCCACACGTAATTTTGACCATTATTAATTCTGATTATTGGAAAACTATCGCTTGACAGAAGTGAAATGCGACTAGTAATCCAAACAGGCTTACCATAAGTCTTAATTGTGCTATTACTCTTAACTTTTTTCTTGCCAGTATAAAAATTACCCTTTTTGTTATAAAGCGTGATACCATTTGCACTAGTTTTAATTGTTTTTTTGGTGGCTTTCTTGCTAGCTGCAAAAACCGGCTCATTGTTTTGAGTCAAAGCGATAGCTGGACTCAATGCCATTAAAGCTGCAGCTGAAACTAAGATGATTTTTTTATTGAGTTTCATAATTTTACCTCGTAAAATATATACCTTTAATTTTTATTTTAGTTTTTCTTATGAATATAGTCTATCTTTATGCCCTCTATAAATTTTTATACATTCAATACCTAAAGAACTACAATAGTGGTGTATAGAGGTACAGCCAAAGTACTTGCGCTCTGAATAACAGAAAGGAAGATTTCATGAAATATCTATCAAGAAATCAAGCAGAACAATGGCTGAATCAACATACGCTTTATGGGCAAAAGAAAAAATTATTTACTAACAAGTTTATGAAGAGATTGAAGAACTCCTATCGTTTGGTTCCCGACAAACACACCATCTTCGGGAAAAAATACAGCTTGTGGGAACTAAAAGAATATGCTCACGATGTAAATCCTAGACTATTTGCTTAAGCAAAAAGGCACCACTTAAATGCAGTGCCTCTTATTATACATATTTTTACTAAAATGACAGGTTGATACCTTTCATCAAATGATGCAAGATTATATTATAATTAAGGAGAACTTATGAAAAAAGTAACAGACTTACCTGATAAAAATAAACGACCAAAGAATAAACCGCGAAAACAGATTAAAGTTAATAGTTTTGCAACGGCAATGTTGGCTAAGGCTGAACAAGATAAGTACAAAGGTCCACAAGTCGTTGATGAGAACGGTCATATGAAAGAAGATCCCAAAGAAAAATATGAAAATGATGCTATTACGGAATTCTGGAATGCTCTCTTTCCTAAAATTGATTCTGAAATAGCGAAAAAGGATAAGCGTAGAACTAAAATTGATCCTTCTAAGGTGATTAATTTCAAAGATAAAAAATGAGACTTTAAAGTAATTTCACATATACTCTTTCTGTACTCACAAAATAGACTATATACTAATACATAGTCATTTTAGGAGGACGTAAAAATGAAGAGAAAAATTATTACTGTAGTTTTAAGCATACTCGCAGCTATTAGTTTTATCACTATATTCAACAACGGCCTTAATAATAAAAAGGTTGAAGCAACTCGGCTTCATCGTTATACCATACCTGCACGTTATCGTGGACATTGGCAGAATAAAAAACACAAATGGCAATGGATAAATATCACTAAACATACTATTTGTGGTGAATATCTGTCAAAGCATCCAATGACTACTTATCATGGTTCTAATGCTTTGAACATGAGAATGAAACCATCTACACATTACTATTTAGCTTGGCGAGGTGGAAAAAATCTTTGGTTCTGTTGTCCAGGTGGTGAAGAAAGTAATGTCTATCGTAGTGGATCTAAACTAAAATTTCGTGTTGATACATGGACAATGACTTTACAACGTCGTTAAACAAATGTGTCTGGGAAAAAACTAATTCTCAGACAGGAAAAAAGAACGATGATTTCCTAA
>CAKNLX010000005.1 GCA_930989465.1 uncultured Lactobacillus sp.
TTAGGACATTTTTACTTAATAACAATTAAGACTTTATCGTTTATTAATCACAAAAGATGTGCAAAAGCTGATGTATTTCTTGATTTATTATTCTGAACTCTATATAATACTATTCGTGTAAAATATTTGCAGCAATAAGTGACAAGAACGTCAACATCTTGAAACGCTTAAGTGAACGAGTAACCCGCGCTGCATTGGGCGAAAATGTAAATCCAAGATGCACGAATGTTGAACTTATTTGTAATATTTTACTCCAGAAATTATTATTTTAAATTTTATGGAGGATTTTTATGTCAAGATATACAGGTCCAAGTTGGAAACGTTCAAGAAGATTAGGTATCTCACTTTCAGGTACTGGTAAGGAAATCGCACGTCGTAACTACGCTCCAGGTCAACACGGTCCTAACAGCCGTGGTCGTTTGTCAGAATATGGCCAACAATTACACGAAAAGCAAAAGTTACGTTGGATGTACGGTTTGAACGAACGTCAATTTAGAACTTTGTTCACTCGCGCTGGTAAGATCCGTGAAGGTGAACACGGTACCAACTTCATGATTTTGCTTGAACGTCGTTTGGACAGTATTGTTTACCGTCTCGGTTTAGCTACTACTAGAGAACAAGCTAGACAATTAGTTAACCACGGTCACATCACTGTTGATGGCAAGCGTGTTGACATTCCTTCATACGAAGTCAGCGTTGGTCAAACTGTTGGCTTGAAGGAAAAGTCAAAGAACTTACAACAAGTTAAGGATGCCTTAGACGCAGTTACTGCACGTCCATCATTCGTTTCATTTGACGACAACAAGATGGAAGGTACTCTTGTACGTTTACCAGAACGTGACGAAATGGAACCAGAAATTGATGAATCACTCGTTGTTGAATGGTACAACAAGTTACTTTAATTTTTATATTTTATTTTGTCAAAAACCTTTCCCAATATCGGGGAAGGTTTTTTTGTTACAATTAATAGTAACAAAGAAAGGATGATTTTATGAGTGATGATTTAAGTAAGCGCGTAGAACAAGCTGCGCAAGGAATAACCCCACAGACTAAACCGGATGAACGTCGGCGATATTTAGGTTCACTGCGTGAGCGTGTGTATGTACGCATGAATAATGCTGAAGTAAAAGATTCCAAACTCACTAGTCTTTTCTTACAACACATTGATGATTTTAAAGGCTACACTATTTTGATTAACGGCAATATTACTGATGATGGTTTTCTAGGTGATGTCGAGGCAGCCTGCAGCAAGAAAAATATTCCATTTACATTAGTTAACAATGAAACTGCAAAAACTGGACCCGAAGATTCTGCTGTTTTAGTAGTCTCCAAAAATGCTATTAATCGTCAAAGAATTGAAATTGGACAAGTCTATGCTCCTGAGTTGCCAAAAACTGAATTAGAAGCGCCTAAAAAGAAAGAAAGCTTTTGGCATAAACTTTTTCACGGAGAAAAATAATGAAACCATTAGCTTATCGTATGCGTCCACAGACTCTTGATCAAGTTGTCGGACAGCAACATCTAATTGGACCTGGTAAAATTATTCGCCGAATGGTTGAGGCTCGTCTTCTATCATCAATGATTCTTTATGGCCCTCCTGGCATTGGCAAGACCAGTATTGCGAGTGCTATCGCTGGTTCTACTAAATATGCTTTTCGAAAGTTGAACGCAGCTACTGACGGAAAGAAGCAATTACAGCAAGTAGCCGCAGAAGGGAAAATGAGTGGCACCGTCATTTTATTATTAGATGAAATTCACAGACTCGATAAGACAAAACAAGACTTTTTATTGCCTTTGCTTGAGTCAGGACAAGTCATTTTAATTGGGGCTACAACGGAGAATCCATATATTTCAATTTCCCCTGCTATTCGTTCACGTTGCCAAATTTTTGAGCTAAAGCCTTTATCTGCTCAAGATGCATCGAATGCCATTGACCGCGCTTTAACGGATAAAGAAAATGGCTTAGGCAATTATCATGTCGAGCTGACGGATGATGCACGTGCCCTTTTAATCGAAAAAGGCAATGGAGATTTGAGATCTACTTTAAATTCATTGGAACTTGCGGTTTTGTCTACCAAACAAGAATTAAAAGATAATCATCAAGATACAGACTCTATTGTAATTACTCAGCAAGAAATGGCTGATTCTATTCAAATGAAGGTGCAGAATTTTGATTCTTCTGGGGACGGACACTATGATTTGGTATCTGCTTTTCAAAAATCAATTCGCGGTTCAGATACAGACGCAGCATTGCATTACTTGGCAAGATTAATCGAGTCTGGCGACTTAATTTCAATTTGTCGGCGTCTCTCCGTCATTGCTTACGAAGATGTGGGACTAGCCAATCCTAGCGCTGCAGAACATGCTATATTAGCTATTCAAGCTGCTCAAACGCTGGGCTTTCCAGAGGCGCGTATTCCGCTCGCTAATGCCGTCATTGAGCTGACTCTTTCTCCTAAAAGCAATAGTGCTATTACTGCCATAGATCGGGCAATTGATGACGTTAAAAACAAAAATATTGGCTCTATTCCCGCCAATTTAAAGGATGCGCATTATGCTGGTGCTAAAAAGTTAGGTCATGGAGTTAATTATATTTACCCTCATGATTTTGAAAATGATTGGGTCGCCCAACAATACTTGCCAGACAATCTTCTGACTGCAAGTTACTTTACCCCGAAAGGAAATTCTAAAGTCGAAGAAAGGTATAAGCTAATTTATCAAAAATTAAAGAAGATGCAACGCGATAATTTGAGCAAACATCACAATAGATAGCGCATTCAATATTATTGACAAACCTAATCTGATTGCGTATTATAATAAGTGATCTGAGTTGATCGACAAGCTTAAATGTATAAAGTTGACCGATCAAACTAGAAGACGTGGGAGTTAGCAAATAACTACCGAATCGGAATACTGTCTTGTCACAGGATCCATATTCGCTGCGATGTTAGCTCAAATTTTGAACACTGCGGGTTCAACAAGCGTCATTATGCTTTGTTTAGTCAACTCGGATTTCTTTTGAATATCAGGAAAGGCGGTCTTAGATGGCCGTCTTTTTATGTAATGAGGTTAAAATAAATGATAATTAAAATTGTAATGATTGTTTTTATTCTACTCTTGCTTTTAACTGCTTGGTATATGTGGCACAGACGAAATGGCCATTTTTTAATCTATGACGTAGGCGGTAATCCTCGCCTAACCAACATTTTAAAATGGACTTCTATTGCTTTGATCGCAGAGAGCGCAATCGGAATTATCATTTTATTTATGGATAATAAATATCTTAACTTGATCACACTATTCCTTGCCTCTCTAACCATTTTGACCTTTAGTCTTTTAATTACAGATTCCAAAAAATAAAAATATAAACCTTCTAATAATAGATGAAATTTTGGTAAAATAGATATCAGGAAGAGGTGTTTAGAAAATGCTTTCACAATATAAGAATATTCAAGTTTCCGTTGATGGTTCTAAAGAAGCCGATTTAGCTTTCAGCAAGGCAGTTTCTATTGCCAAGCGTAATCATGCTACATTAGAGATCTTACATGTCATCGATACTCGTTCTTTCCAAAATGTTTCAAGTTTTGACTCAGCAATGGTAGAACAAGTTTCTAAAGATGCTGAAAAGAGAATGAAGGATTACCAAGCACGTGCTAACAAGGCCGGTGTTACTGATTCTCATTATTCAATCGAATTTGGTTCACCTAAGACAATCATTGGTCATGATTTCCCTAAGAAACACAATATTGACCTAATTGTTGTTGGTGCAACTGGTTTAAACGCAGTAGAACGTTTATTAATTGGTAGTGTTACAGAATACGTAACTAGAACTGCTAAATGTGATGTTTTAGTATGTCGTGCTAAAGAAATTGCTAATGCGTTAGAAGGCTAATTTTTATATCATTAATCAAAAAAGGTATTTAAGTTTTTAAGCTTAAATACCTTTTTTATTTATATTCTAGAAATCACCAGCGGTGCTAAACATGTAGTCTCGATTATGGAATTTCATTGATAAAATCAAACCAATACCAATCATGTTCCCTACCAAGGCTGAACCACCTTGAGAAACAAATGGTAAGGGAATACCAGTCAATGGTAATAAATCAATGTTCATACCAATATTTTCAAATACGTGGAATAAAATCATCATAATAACACCCGTAGAAATGTATGAATAAAATGCATTTCTAGTATTAAATGAAATTTTAACCATTTGAATAATCAGGTATAAATAAATTAAAATCAAACTTACACAGCCTACAAAGCCAAAATTCTCTCCAATTACGGAGAAAACCATGTCAGACCCACGAACTGGTACATATACGCTTGCTTTACCAAAGCCATTACCAAAAAGTTGTCCTGACCCAATTGCCTTCATACTTTGCCATAACTGGTAGGCACCTGATGATGTATCACCTGATGGATTAAGCCAAGACTTAATTCTTTCAAACTGATATGCTTGAAAGAAATGACTTAAAAACGCTTGCCCACCTGGCGTTACCACCATTAGAATAACTGCAATTGCTCCAATGATGACTATTCCATATAGGGGAACAATAATCTTCCACGATATACCAGAAACTAAAACTACACCACCAACAATTGCGATAAATACTAGCATAGTACCAAAGTCGTTCTGCAACTTTAATAAAATCGCTACGGGTGCAAGCCATGCAACTATTTTACCTAACAATAGCCAATCTGATTTAATGGTATGACCATATTTATCGTTATGATCCTTAACTACGCGTGCCAACATCAAGATAAATGCTGGCTTCATTATTTCAGATGGCTGAAAAGTAACAGGTCCTAACTTGAACCAACTCTTTGCCCCAGTATCCGCTGCAACACTACGATTATAGAAGAACAAAACCGCTATTAACAAGAATATTCCTATTCCGAAAAATATTGGTGCTATCTTAAATAATTGCTCTGCATCAAACTGCATTACAATTACAACAATTACAATAGAAATCAAATACCATAATGCTTGCATAACTACAGCTTTAACAGGTGAACCAATGTGACTTGGATCTCCAAGTGCAGCTATATAGATACAATATAGACTGATTAATACCAATAACGCCACAGGAATAATTATATTCCATGCTAATCGGTCAATTAGACTTGTTTTGTTTTCAACTTTTGCCATTAAATAATCACTACTTATATTTTATTTTTCATGCAATGTAAAGTATGAAAGTAAGTCATTAATACTGCTTTCTAGACTGTTAGCAAATAATACATTGCTACTCTTAGTCGTAGTAGCGCGATAACGACCTTCAACTTTTTCGATTAAACCAATGGACTTCTTGTTAGGAATAATAACTTCCCAAGTTGGTAAATTCTTTCCTTTAAGTTCATTAACTTCAATATCAATATTTTCTAACTTTTTAGACATAAATCCTCCTACTTGCTATCCGGGTGAAACTTAGATGCTATAATCTCATCTTCGTATCTCTCAGGATGTGGATTTCGAAAAACAGTAAAATTATCAGGAACTGGGTCCACCCCACCGCGTATAAATGGGTTACATCTTAGTATACGACTAATTCCCATAATTAGCCCTAAAATTGGTCCATGTTTTTTCAAAGCATCAATCATATAACTAGAGCACGTAGGATAATACCTACAACTCGGTGGAAATAATGGCGAAATTAGAGTCTGATAAATACGTACGATAAAAATCAAAATCTTTCGCAAGTAATCTCCTCACTTAGTGTCGTTGATGTTTTTCAATATTCTTAAGCAAAGTACCAGTACCTAAGGCTACAGCTTCCAAAGGATGGTCAGCTGTTAAAACTGGGACCTGCAAGTAATATGATATCAACTTATCAATATTCTTCAATAATGCTCCACCACCAGTAAGCATGATACCACGATCAATGATATCAGCTGAAAGTTCTGGTGGCGTAGTTTCCAATACTTCTTTAGCTGCTGCAATGATTGACATAAGACCATCTTGCAAAGCATGCTGAATTTCAGGGGCAGTAACTGTAGTTTGTTTAGGTAAGCCATCAACTACATCACGACCACGAACCTTAATTTGTTGATCTTCATCAGGTTCAAATGCACTACCGATTTCAATCTTGATTTGTTCAGCAGTTCTTGAACCGATCAATAAATTATGTTTATTCTTAATATAGCTAATAACCGCTTGATTCATACGATCACCAGCGTAGCGAAGTGAACGTGAGGTAACAATTTCCCCCATGGACAAGACAGCAATATCGGTAGTACCACCACCGATATCAATAACCATATTACCTTGTGGTTTAAAAATATCAAGTCCTGCACCTACTGCAGCTACCTTAGGTTCGAAATCAAGGTAAACCTTACCGCCACCTGATTTTTCTGCTGCTTGAATAATAGCCTTTTGTTCAATCGAAGTAACTCCTGTAGGAGCACAGATTAAAATATTAGGCTTAGACATAAAACCTTTTACATTTAATTTTTCAATAAAGTATGACAGCATTTCCTCTGTAATATCGAAGTCCGCAATTACACCGTTCTTCAAGGGGCGAATTACGCGAATATTACCTGGGGTTCTTCCTACCATTTCATATGCCTCTGAGCCAACTGCTACTACTTTATTTGTATCAGTATTAACAGCAACTACAGATGGTTCATTTAAAACAATCCCTTTTCCAGAGACATTGATTAGTACATTAGCTGTTCCTAAATCAATTCCTATATCTCGTGCCACAATAACCCTCCATAATTATTCATCGTCCATTTTACCATAAATAAATAAGAGTTTCCTTTACTGTCCCTGTTTTAACACAATCTTTAAAACAAATTACTTAATTGCATCGAAGTATCGATAAATGTAATTACAAAATTACCAACTAAAAAGCCCAATGCAATAGCAAGAAATAAATATAATAATTGCGTTTCAAACACATGTCCTTTACGAATTATTTTTTCTAGCTGCACAGCCTTCATTGCCTGAAAAGATAATCCAATTGCAATCAAATAAATTATTATACTAATAATGGCATGAACGCCTAATTGAAACATATTCTTTTCCTTTATTAATAAAAAAGACGGATGCAAAATCTGCATTCGTCTTTTTATCTCTTTTAGTGACCTTTAGTGTTGTAAACACTAATTCTGTTCATTGCTCGTCTTAAAGCAACTTCAGCACGTTCAAGAGTACGCTCATCATGCTTTTCACGTGCTTCCTTCAAACGCTTCTCGGCTCTTTCCTTAGCGGCTTGAGCACGAGATACATCAATGTTTCTAGCACGTTCAGCACTATCCGCAATAATTGTAGCCACGTTATTAGAAAATTCAATATACCCACCACTAATAGCGATGTGATCAATTCTTGAATTCATTTCACGACTACGTTTAACCTTGACCTCACTAATTACTAATGGGGTAAGCAAGGGTACGTGATTATACATTATTGAACGTTCACCATCTATAGCACGTACATCAACGATGCTTCCACGATGTGAATAAACCATTCCATTAGGAGTTACAACATTTACTCTAAAAAGCTTTTCTGGATCTGCCATTGGACATCACCCTACTTTTCTAGTAATGCTTTAGCTTCTGGATCACTTGGAGTTACGCCCATTTCTTGTGCTTTCTTCAAAACATCTTCAATTGGACCAACACCACGGAACGAATCTTCTGGTAAGTCATCAAGATGACCATCTAAGATAAGCTTAAAGCCCTTAATGGTTTCCTTAATTGGAACATATGAACCTGGCACACCAGTAAACTGTTCAGCAACAAAGAAGTTTTGTGACAAGAAGAATTGAACTTTACGTGCACGTGCAACGATCAATTTTTCTTCATCAGACAATTCATCCATACCCAAAACAGAAATAATATCTTGCAATTCGTGGTAACGTTGCAAAACATGTTGAACACGAGTAGCAACTTCGTAGTGTTCTTGACCAACAACTTCAGGGTCAAGGGCACTTGAAGTTGATTCAAGTGGGTCAACGGCTGGGTAAATACCTTGTTCTACCAAACTACGTTCCAAGTTAGTAGTAGCGTCCAAGTGTGCGAATGTGGTTGATGGAGCTGGGTCAGTATAGTCATCGGCAGGAACATAAACAGCTTGAATAGAAGTAATTGAACCCTTCTTAGTTGAAGTAATTCTTTCCTGCAATTGACCCATTTCAGTTGCCAAAGTTGGCTGGTAACCAACGGCACTTGGCATACGACCAAGCAAAGCTGAAACTTCTGAACCGGCCTGAGTAAACCGGAAAATGTTGTCGATAAAGAGCAAAACATCTTGACCTTCAACATCTCTAAAGTACTCAGCAAGAGTCAAACCAGTTAACGCAACACGCATTCTGGCACCAGGCGGCTCGTTCATCTGACCAAATACCATGGCAGTTTTACTTAAAACGCCTGAAGCTTTCATTTCGAAGTAAAGGTCGTTACCTTCACGAGTTCTTTCACCAACACCAGTAAATACGGAAATACCACCGTGTTCTTGAGCGATGTTGTGAATCAATTCCTGAATAATAGTGGTCTTACCAACACCAGCACCACCAAACAAACCAACTTTACCACCACGAACGTATGGTTCAAGCAAGTCGATAACCTTGATACCAGTTTCAAGAATTTCACGACTAGTAGTCAAATCTTCATACTTAGGTGCTTCCTTATGGATGCTTTCACGAGGGTGATCCTTTGAGAATTCTGGGCCACCATCAATTGGTTGACCTAAAACGTTGAATACACGACCTAAAGTATCTTCCCCAACAGGAACTGAGATTGGGCCACCAGTATCTTCAACTTTCATACCACGTCGAAGACCATCGGTAGATTCCATGGCAATCGTTCTTAAGACACCATCACCAAGCTCAACTGTAACTTCAAGAACAATACTTTCATTCTCGGATTTAATTACACGCAAGGCATTGTTAATATCAGGCAAATTCTTATCGATTGGGAATTTTACATCGACAACTGGGCCGATTACTTGAACGATTTCACCTTCACTCAAAACATCTACCTCCTTTTCTTTATTACTCTAAGGCATTTGCACCACTGATAATTTCAGTAATTTCAGTAGTAATTTGTGCCTGTCTAGCACGATTTAATTTCGTAGTTAAATTTGAAACTAAATCCTTAGCATTATCAGTTGCACTCTGCATAGCTGTCATTGAACTAGCATGCTCTGCAGTCTTTGCATCCAAAATAGCACCATAAATGGTTGAACGCGCATACTGTGGTAACAACTTCATTAACACTCTATTAGGATCTGGTTCAATATCATATTCTAATTCTTTATGTGCTTCAGCTTCTTTAACACCAATATCTAAATCGACAATTGGTAACATCTTTTCAACACGAAATGCAGATGATAATGAGTTTACATGGTGCGTATAACATACATAAAGTTGATCAAACACACCGTTCAAAAACATCTTGATTGCTGTTGAAACGATTGGCAAAACTTCATCAAAAGTTGGGACATCGGACACACCATTTTTCTCGTAAACAACATTAACGTTGTTCTTCTTGAAAAATTGGGCTCCAACTGAACCTACAGCCAAGACTTTAACTTCATGACCTTGTGCACGTTCATCTTCAAAGATTCCCATCATGTTCTTAATAACATTACTATTATAAGAACCTACCAAACCACGATCACCACTTACTACTAAAAAGCCAGTAGACTTAATATTCTTTCGTGGTTGAATCATATCAGCTGTAATACCTAAACCAAATACATCAGTGTAATCGATCTTGGCAATATTTCTCTTATCAATTGATACGTCTTGATCGCGCAAGCTATCTACCACCTGTGAACTAATCAAGCGAGAAATAGTCTTACGAACATGATCGTTATAAATAGTGTAACCTTTATCACGATCTTCAGTTTGGTTTAACTTTGATGCAGAAACCATTCGCATAGCTTCTGTGATTTTACCAGTTTGCTTAACTGAAGCAATTTTCTTCTTCAACTCAAGTAAAGATGCAGGCATATTCTACCTCCTATTTCTCACTTGGTGCAAAGCTCTCACTAAATTCCTCAATAGCTGCTGACAACTTCTTGTCATCTGGTAATTTACCAGTTTCACGAATTGTCTTGAGCAAGTCAGCATGGCTGCTGTCAAAGTTATCAAACAATTCATTTTGGAAGCGACTAATGTCTTCAACTGGAATAGAATCAAGATAGCCGTGAGTCAAAGCATAAAGAATCAAAACTTGTTTCTCAACTGGAATAGGATCATGAAGTGGTTGCTTCAATACTTCAACAGTTCTTTGACCTCTATTCAACTTAGCTTGAGTGGCTTGATCAAGATCACTACCAAATTGAGCGAAACTTTCAAGTTCACGGAAAGCAGCAAGGTCAGTACGTAAAGTACCAGCAACTTTCTTCATAGCCTTAATCTGGGCGTTACCACCAACACGAGAAACTGAGTTACCAGCATCAATGGCTGGACGAGTACCAGCAAAGAACAAATCACTTTGTAAGAAAATCTGACCATCAGTAATAGAAATTACGTTGGTTGGAATATATGCAGAAATGTCTCCCGCTTCGGTTTGGATAATTGGCAATGCAGTCAAAGATCCACCGCCAAGCTTGTCACTCAACTTAGCACTACGTTCTAGCAAACGTGAGTGTAAGTAGAAGACGTCACCTGGGTAAGCTTCACGACCAGGCGGACGACGGAGAAGCAAGGAAAGTTCACGATAAGCGACGGCTTGTTTTGATAGGTCGTCAAATACGATTAATACATCCTTGCCATTGTACATAAATTCCTCACCCATAGCAGTACCAGCATATGGTGCAATGTAAAGCATTGGTGCTGGTTCACTTGGGCCCGCTTCAACAACAATGGTATAATCCATTGCTCCGAAACGCTTTAAAGTTTCTACTTGAGTTCTAACGGTTGATTCCTTTTGACCAATAGCAACATAAATACAAATTACATCTTGGTTCTTTTGGTTAAGAATTGTATCGATGGCTAAACTAGTCTTACCGGTTTTACGGTCACCAATAATCAATTCACGCTGTCCACGACCAATTGGAACTAAGGCATCGATAGCCTTAATACCAGTTTGAAGTGGTTGATTAACTGATTGACGGTCCATAACACCTGGAGCTTTAGCTTCGATAGGACGAGTCTTATCAGCTTTGATTTCACCCTCACCGTCAACAGGTTGACCCAATGGGTTAACTACTCTACCGATTAAGGCGTCACCAACAGGAACTGACATAATTCGACCAGTTCTTTGAACACGGTCGCCTTCACGAATATCGTCAAATTTACCTAGGATAATGATACCAACATCACTAGCATCAAGGTTTTGAGCAATACCGTATGAACCGTTATCAAATTTTAACAACTCACCGGCTAATGCATTATTAAGTCCGTGAGCCCGGGCGATACCATCACCAACGTAAGTTACAACACCAACTTCGTTAATGTCGAGCTTGTCGTCGTAATGTTCAAGTTGCTGCTTGATCAAGGAGCTAATTTCTTCCGCTTTAATGCTCAATGGTTTCACCTCTTTTAACTTTCATCAATTATTTGCGCACGGATCTTCTTCAGCTTATTTTTAACTGATCCATCAATCACGCGATCCTTCACTTGAAGAATCACGCCGCCTAAAATACTTGGATCAACTTTATTCTCAAGACGCACAGCATTTAAGTTATATTTCTTAGCGAAACCATCACCTAAACGCTTAAGTTGATCATCATCCAACTTCACTGCTGTAGTTGCAGTACCAGATGCGATCTTGTTTTTATCATCATAAAGTACAACAAATTGATCAATAATATCGACCAAGTATGCAAAACGATCATATTCAAGCAGCAAATTTAAAAAGCCTTGTACTTCTTTTGAAAAATCTTTTTCAATAGCAGTTAAAAAATCTTTTTTATCCTTACTGTTTAAGATAGGATCACTTAAAACGTTGATGACTTGAGGAGTGGCAACTACTGCCTTTTTCAACTCCACCATTTCATCATAAACGCTATCAAGTACTTTATTATCTTGCGCATAGCCGAACAAAGCGGCACCGTAGCGTGCAGCTACTTCTTCTCTACTTAAAGCCATTAATCATCCAACCCCTTAATAAATTGGTCGACTAAATCTTTTTGGTCTTCAGCAGATAAATTCTTAGCAATTACCTTTTCAGCAATAGCTACAGAAATATCAGCAACTTGATCACGTGCAGAATTCAATGCATCTGATTTAGCCTTAGTGGCTTCTTCATTTGCCTTCTTACGAATTGCTGCAGCATCTTCATTCGCACTTGCTACGATTTCTTTGCCAGTTTTTTGCGCATTAGCTTTAGCGTCAGAGAGAATCTGTGTTGCTTCTTGTCTTGAGTTCTTCAAGGCAGCTTCACGCTCGTTAGCAAGCGTTTCAGCCTTTTTGCGATCACTTGCAGCTGAATCCAAGTCATTAATAACTTTTTGCCGCCGCTTTTCCATCATTTCTGATACTGGACCCCAAGCAAAGTGCTTGACCAATAACATCAAGATGGCAAAACAAATTAAATACCAAAGTGCATTACCTAGGTAAATATGATGTGAGGCTGCAAATAATGTTTGAATAGTCATTTACTGCCCTTCTCTCTTTAATACTTAAATCCTTTAGTTTTAAAAATTTTATTAAAGGAAAAGAATCAAGAAGGCAACAACGATAGCCAAAATAGGAACGGCTTCGATCAAACCAACACCGATAAACATTGTTGCTCTTAAGTTACCTGCACTTTCAGGTTGACGAGCCATACCTTCAAGAGTTTTTGAAATAACTTTACCGTTACCCAATGAAGCAGCTAAAGCTGCCAAACCAGCTGCGATGGATGCAGCAAGGTATTTAAAAGCTTCTGACATAAATTTATACCTCCAAAATTTATTCTGTAGTAACTTTCTTACCAATGTAAACCATTGATAAAGTTACGAAAACATATGCCTGGATAGAGCCAATGAAGACAGAGAAACCTTGCCAAATCATGGCTAATGGAGCTGCTAGAATCAATGTAAATGGTCCACCAGCATGTGCTAGATCATTACCAATTAATGTAAGCAAAACTTCACCAGCATAAATGTTCCCATATAAACGTAATGATAAGGTTAAGAAATTGGTAAACTCTTCAATAATGTTAATTGGGAGCATAAAACCAACTGGCTGCGTATAATTCTTTAAATAGCCGCCAACACCAAATCTTTGTACGCCGAATGTGAACGATAGAAGCAAGGTCATCATTGCAAACGACATTGTCGCTACTGGATCAGCAGTTGGTGACTTGATAAAGACCCAATCATCAACTTTGACTTCCATAAACATACCCAATTGGTTCATAAACCAAATGAAAAGAAATAAAACAAGTGCATATAAAGATAGGTGTTTTTGCGCATTTACATCACTAACATTATCTTTGACGATACCGTTAGTAAAATCGAGTAAATATTCAAAAACATTTTGTCTTTTATTAGGTTTCATTTCAACTTTTCTTGCAAGCCAAAGGCAGATAAGAAAAACTGCTAAAGCCATTAGCGTTGAACCGATGATCCCAGTAAGATCAAAATTCAAGCCCATGAATTTAAAAACAAATGATTTCTCCATTACTTCGTGACCTCCCTTCTCGTGTTGAATTAAACTCGAACACGTAAATCATCTTAACACCAAAAAATTCTTTTGTGTAACATGAAAACGTATTCTAATAAATATTTTTACGAAAAAGGGTTTACTTAGTTCCGAATAATCGGTCACCAGCATCACCCAAACCTGGGAAGATGTAGCCGTTATCCATCAACTTTTCATCTTCAGCAGCTGCGTAAATATCAACATCTGGGTTAGCTTCTTGAACAGCCTTGATTCCTTCTGGAGCCGCTACTAAAACTGCTAACTTGATTTCTTTAACGCCGCGCTTCTTTAATGCAGCAATGGCATCATTAGCAGATCCACCAGTTGCAAGCATTGGATCAACAACTAAACATTCACGTTCAGCGATGTCCTTTGGAGCCTTGAAGAAGTATTCATGTGGCTTCAAAGTTTTTTCATCACGATACATGCCGATGACCGCAATTTTAGCTGATGGAACCATATCAAGAACACCATTAAGCATCCCGATACCAGCACGTAAAATTGGCACAATTGTCAATTTCTTACCAGCAATTTCTTTTTGGACAGTTTTACCCATTGGTGTTTCAATTTCAACATCTTCAAGTGGTAAATCTCTCGTAATTTCATAGGTCATTAACCCACCAATTTCGCCAACAATTCTACGAAATTCATTTGAACCTGTGTCCTTACGACGAATGATAGTTAACTTGTGTTGAATCAATGGATGATCCAAAACTACAAACTTTCCCATATATGCCTCCTATAACAAATAATCTGATCATAAATATTTTAATCAAAAACGCAAAGGGTTTAAACCCCTTTGCGTTTATTTTTTATTTATTAAAATGATGTCCACCAGCAGCTTTGTTCAAACGATTCATGTAAGCCAAACTTTCTTCGCCTTCATCAAAACCTTGAACATAAATTGTGGCGATGTCGTCTTTATCGTCAAAATAACGTAATCCGCCAAATAAATTATGATCGGCATCAACTAAGTTCTTACCTAAATTAAACTTGTTTTCATCTGGCAAATCAATTTGATCCAAAACTGAACCCAGTGCGGCAACACCCGTTTTATCATTAAAGTCAATTTGACTAAAGTCAGCGGGATCATCTACTACGATCACTGGTTCACTTGGAGCATAGTGGCGATACTTCATACCTGGAGCCTTCGGCACATCTTTATCTGCAACCTTACCAGTATTAATTAAAACTTTTTCGCCTAAAACTTCACTAAGTTCTTCTGGCGTAATCTCACCTGGACGAAGAACAATTGGAGTTTTGACTGATAAATCAATAATAGTTGATTCAAGACCCACGCGAGTTGGACCACCATCAATAATACCTGCAATCTTACCTTTCAAATCGTGGTAAACATGCTCAGCTGTTGTTGGACTTGGCTTAGTTGAGGTATTAGCAGATGGACCTACGATTGGATAACCCAATTTTGCAATCAAATCATGAGTTAACTGATCGTCAGGACAACGAAATGCAACTGTATCAAGACCACCTGTAACAGCATCTGGAAGCGTACCAGGCTTGACAAACAAAAGCAAAGTCAATGGACCTGGCCAAAAATGCTTGATTAATTTCTTAGCTCTTTCAGGCACTTCCTTGGCATAACGCTCCATCATTTTTTCATCAGAAACCGTAACGATCAATGGATTATCACTAGGGCGACCTTTTGCGGCATAAACGCCCTTGACAGACTTTTCTTTAGTTGCAATAGCGCCTAACCCATAAACTGTTTCAGTAGGAAATGCTACAAGCTCCCCTTCAGCTAATAATTTAACAGCTTCATCAAGTTGATCTTTTTTAAAAATTTTGGTTTCCATAATTTTTATTTTTGCCACCTTCCATGAACCATGCGTGGCTTGCCGGCCATGTCTTTTCTAAATTCAATATCAAAATCAGGCAATTCTTTAGCAAATAATTCTTTTAATTGATCTTCTTCACTGAAACCAAATTCCAAGAAAAATTCACCATGACTATTTAAATGATCACGAACCTGTTTAGCAAATTTTTTATAAAAATCTAAACCGTCACTACCTGCAAAAAGAGCCTCTTTAGGTTCATTCTGCAGGACATTATCATCCATCTCCTTTTTTTCAGTTGTCTTAATATATGGCGGGTTAGAAATAATCTTGTCGAACTTCTCTAATCCAATTAAGACATTCGCTTTGCGCGTTACTACATCCAAGTCATAAGTCAAGAAATTCTCTTCACTAGTTCTTAATGCAGAATCGGTAATATCACTAGCATAAAGGATCAAATCTTTAATTCCATTTTTCTCTGCCTCTTTAGCAAGAGCAACAGTGATGCATCCCGAACCAGTACCAAGATCAAGCACCTTATCGCCGCTCTTTAACGACTTAAGTGCCCACTCTACTAGTTCTTCGGTTTCAAAACGAGGAATCAAAACTCCGCGCTGTACCATGATCTTATATCCCAAAAACCAGGCGTAACCCAAAATATACTGCGGAGAAACACCCTTAGCTAGCTTTTTAATATCTTTATTGGCTTGTTTTAACTGAGCATCGGACAAGACCATATCCTGTTTTAACTCAAATTCACTTGGAGTCAAATTAAGACGTTCAGCTAAAACATAGTCAATATCTTCGGGACGAGCATTTTCAGCAGTTTCGCCTGCCTTAATTCTAATTTCCTTTAAAGTTTTAGGCATTTTGATCAGCCAACTCCTCTAATTGCTTAGTTTGGTTATAAAGAATCAATGCATCAATAATTTCGTCAAGTTCACCGTTCATTACTCGATCAAGCTTGTTAATAGTTAAACCAATACGGTGATCAGTTACACGGTTTTGAGGATAGTTGTAGGTTCTAATTCTTTCTGAACGATCCCCTGTACCAACAGCGCTCTTACGCTTGGCATCATATTGAGCTTGATTTTGACTTTCGTAATAATCGTAAACACGAGATTTCAAAATTTGCATAGCTTTTTCACGGTTTTGTTGCTGACTACGTTGATCCTGCATAGCAACTACGATGCCCGTTGGTAAGTGAGTCATACGTACGGCACTAGAAGTCTTGTTGATGTGCTGACCACCGGCACCACTTGAACGGTAAACATCGACACGAATATCTTTAGGATCAATATCAATATCAACTTGCTCATATTCTGGCATAACGGCAACAGTAGCAGTTGAGGTATGAACACGACCTTGGGATTCAGTTACTGGGATACGTTGAACACGGTGAGCACCATTTTCATATTTCAATTTTGAATAAACCTTATCCCCAGTAATCATAATGGCAACACGCTTATAACCACCAACTTCTGTTGGTTCTGTATCAATCATTGAAACTTTCCAGTTTTGACGTTCAGCGTATTTTTCATACATTCTAAGCAAATCGCCAGCAAAAAGTGAAGCTTCATCACCACCAGCGGCACCACGAATTTCCATGATGATGTCTTTGTCATCATTAGGATCCTTTGGCAGCATTAAAATTTTAATTTGATCTTCAAGTTCTGGAATTTCTTTTTCAATTTCAGCGTTTTCTTCTTTAGCCATTTCGATCAAATCAGCATCTGTTTCACTGGCAATAATTTCTTTATTGTCAGCAATTTCTTGCTTATCCTTTTTGTATTTCTTGTACTTTTGTACAACTTCACGCAAATCGGCTTCTTCTTTAGAAATTTCCATGTAACGCTTAGTATCATTAATAACTTCAGGGTCTGCCATCATTTCTTGAAGTTCTTCATAATGAGCTACTAAGCCCTCTAATTGAGCCATTACTTTATCCATAAATTAAAAGTCCTCTCTATCTCTGAATACCTGGGTGAAAATAATGATAGCGACAAACTGGATAGTAACTCTCATCGCCACCAATTTGTACCTGCTCACCTTCATATACAGGTTTGCCATTATTAACTCTTAAATTCATTATTGCTTTATGACCACAATAATGACAAATAGTTTTCATCTCTTCTATTTTATCAGCAAAAATCAATAAATTTTCACTGCCTTCAAATAAATGATTCTGAAAATCATTTTTTAAGCCAAACGCCATTACTGGGATATTAAATTCATCTACAATTTTGGCACATTCCAAAACATGATGTCTTTTCAAAAACTGTGCTTCATCAATTAAAACACAAGCCAATTTTCCTTTTCCATCAGCTAGATCATGGCTATTCATCTTTTCGATGTATGTAAATAAATTCATATCTTCAGTAATTGGAATTGCCTTTCGATGTAAGCCAATCCTAGAAGCAACCGTACCAACACCACTACGATTATCAAGTCCGCTCGTCATTAAAGCAATTTTTCGTCCTTGTGCCTCATAATTGTGAGCCACCTTTAAAATTTCTATTGTTTTACCACTACTCATTGCACCATAACGAAAAAATAATTGCGACATTCCGGGCCCTCCCTTTTACTTAAAAAGTATTCGCCTAACATAGTATAGAGGAAAAAATAAATTTGTGTAGCTAAATGAACAGTAAAACCTCGTTTTCATTCCTGCTCTATGCTAAACTAAAACATAGTTTTAAAGTGAGGGATTATAACATGAGTTTTAAATCAGGAATCGCCAAAGTTGCGGGAAAGTCTAGTTACTGGTTTTTACATAACGTTTTAAAAGGTGGTACTAGTTTTCCTGGCAAGTTTGCTATGAAAATTGATCCAAACGTTCTTAATTCTCTAGCCAAAGGCTACGAAACCGTAATCGTTACTGGTACTAATGGGAAAACCATGACTACTGCATTAATAGTTGAAGCCTTAAAGAAAAAATACGGTGATGTTTTAACTAACCCATCAGGTTCAAACATGCAGCAAGGAATTGTAACGGCTTTTTTGGCTCACAAACATAAACATGTTAAGCGAAAGATTGCGGTGCTAGAAGTTGATGAAGCTAACGTAAAAATGGTAACTAAGTTGCTTCATCCTAGCGTATTTGTTTTAACAAATATTTTCCGTGATCAGATGGATCGATACGGTGAGATTTATACGACCTACGACAAAATCGTTGATGGTATCAAATTAGCACCTGATGCGACCATTATTGCTAACGGCGATGCAAGCATCTTTTCATCAGTTGAGCTCCCTAATAAGAAAATTTTCTACGGTTTCAAATTACCTGATGATAAACCAGAAAACGATCTTAAGGCCCCTGTTAATACTGATGGTGTGCTCTGCCCTAAATGTGATCATATTTTGCATTACCATAGCAGAATTTACGCAAACTTAGGTGACTTCTTCTGCCCTAATTGTGGCTACGACCGTCCTGACTTGACTTTTACAGTCAATAACATTCTTGAACAAACGCCTAATAGTTTGAAATTCCAAATGGGCAACAAGGATTACTCTATTAACATCGGTGGTACTTACAACATTTATAATGCTTTGGCTGCTTACTCAGTAGCACGTCATTTTGGCTTAACTGAAGCTGAAGTTGCTCAAGCATTTGCAGAAAACAAGCGTATTTTTGGCCGTCAAGAATTAATTCATTACGGTAATAAAGATATTGATTTAATCTTGGTCAAAAATCCTGTTGGACTTGATGAAGTGTTACACATGCTCAACACCGAAAAGGATGATTATTCTTTAGTTGCACTGCTTAACGCTAACCACGCAGATGGTATTGATACATCATGGATTTGGGATGCTGATTTTGAAGGATTAAATAAAGACAAGATTAAGAAAGTTCTGGTTGGTGGACAACGTTGGCATGACATGGGCTTCAGATTAGAAATTGCTGGCTTTGATCCAGGTACAATGAGCACCAATCCAGATTATGATAGTTTAATCGAAGAAATTAAAAAATTACCAACTAAGAAGGTTTATATTCTTTCTACTTATACTGCTATGCTTGCCCTTAGAAAGAAAATGGCCGAAAAGAAAATTATTAAAGCTGGTATGTAACGATAAAGATTCACGCAAAGTGAATCTTTTTATTTTAGAGAAAAATAAAAAGGTCTAAGCTGAAATAGCTTAAACCTTTTCTTTATTATTGAGATATTGGGGCTCGAATCACATTGTCTTAATGTCTTGGTATATCTGCATTTTTAAACCTAAAAAATAATATTGATTAAAATATTGATTATTTACCCTCTAACAGACGCACAAGTTTGTTAGTTGTATCCTTTTTCTGGTCGTCTGTAACGTGGGTATAAATATTCATAGTCGTGTTAATATCCGCATGTCCTAAACGCGCTTTAACTTCATTCATTGATGCACCAGCTTCAAATAATAAAGAAGCGTGCGTATGCCTAAAGCCGTGAATCTTAATTCTTCTTAGTTTGTACTTCTTACAAATAGCCACATTCCATTGCCGTGGTTTTGACATTGAAAGATAACCATTATTGATAGTAGAAAAAAGTAAATTATCACTATTTAAGAAGTTATAACCTAATTTAAGCATGGTCTTTTGTTGCATTAATCTATACTCTTTCAAGTATTCCATTGTGGCTGCATCCATGTTTAAATTTCTGAAACTATTTTCAGTTTTAGGCGTGTCTTCATACAATTCATTGTTTAAACCAACGGTAATATCTTTATTAATACTAATAGTATTATCTTTGAAATTAATATCTGACCATTTAAGCGCCAATGCCTCACCTTTACGCATTCCTGAATAAGCTAATAACCTAAAGAAAACAAAATACTTGAAGTTGTATTCTTTTGCATCCCTTAGAAAGATGTTTAATTCATCTTTAGAGTAAAAGTCGGTGAATGGTTTAGGCTTATTTTTAGCTTTAGGTGGGATGACCTTATTCATTGGATTCTTACTAATCAGCTCTAAATTATTGATGCCGTAGTTCAAAACATTATTCGTATAACGTATGAACCGCTTATAAGTCTTAGGCGCATCATTAAACCAAATATTTACGGCTTTCTGACAGTCTAAAACGGTTAATTTATCAATATACTTACTACCTAATTGCTTTAGAATATGGTCGTCAAAATAACGTGTAGTAGTAGCATATGTGCTAGTCTTAACAGTTTCACGATAAATCTTAAGCCACATCTTATAAAGCTTATTAAAAGTAATATGTCCCTTACTTTCTGGGATATACTCACCTTTAATTACTTTTAGTTGATAGTTTAAATATGCCTCTTGTGCTTCTTTCTTTGATTTATAGCCTTGTTTTCTAATTTGAATTGAATGTCCTGTTGTTTCATCAACACCCACATATAAATTAAAACCATAACGCTTTTTCCCACTAGGCGTGGTGTATTCCTTAATATCATTATTCATGTTAATAACCTCTTTTAATTAGTACATGTGCAGGTAGACTAATCTTAAATGCTTAACATAAATAATTTAGTTGTGAGGGATGCCTCATTTTACCAACGCTGTGGGATGCAAGATAATCAACTAACAACTAATTAGAACGAACTAGGCTTTAGAATTGCGATGTCAGCATTATTTATTATTGTAATAATCTATTATCTGCTTCATAGTTGTAAAGTTTAAGAAGATAGTATATTCAAGTAATAACTTAATATCATCATCGTTGTATTCGTCTTTAGTGGTTAACAGTCGCTCAATATTCGGACTATCAAAAATAAAATTAAAGTGGTCTTTCCAAAATTGGTTATCAATATTGGAAGGCTTTTTTATTTTGGCTTGTTTTAAATAAGCATCAACTGTTTTATCAAAACTACCGCCCATTATTTGACCTGTTGGGTCTTTCCATTTTTCTTTGTAAGCATCATCCAACTGTTTATAGATGTAATCCTTTGAATAACCTGTATTCGGTTTGTCATCAATTCCTTGTAAATATGGAACTGTTACATCAAAGAAGTTTGCTAATGCTTGCCACGTTTCTATTTTTGGTTCACGCTTATTATTTTCATAAAAGCTAATTATTTGATTACTTATTCCAATTTTATTAGCTAGTTGTGCTTGACTTAATCCAACCTTTTTACGCAATTCTTTAATTCTATTCTGTGTCATTGTTTTTCACCTCTTTATTACATAATAGCAAATATTCCTACAAAAGTTTATTATTTTCTTTACTTTCCTACAAATGTAGAATATTATATTAATTGTAAACAAATGTAGGAAAGGAAGAAACACTATGACAGAATATTTTTCATTTAAAGAAGCTATGAAGTATTTAGGTGTTAAATCACACAAAACCCTAAATTATTACATTAAACAAGGTTTACCAGTAACTATTATTGGTAACTCTAAGCGCATTAGCAAAACCGCTATTGATGATTTTATGCAAGCCCACACAGCGGTAGTGCATCCCACAAAGGCGGTGGTAAACAATGACTAATTACAGTGCAGACGGTTCAAACGTGGTTAATCGTTGGTATAAGGACGGTTACCTCTATTGTGCATTTGTAGACGGTACGATTATGGAATATGGGCGAAATAAGATTCCTGAAAGATATATAGAGGTTATGAGAAATGAACTAGCTCAAACCGTCTACGACTTGCAAGGTGGTAAATATGATTTTGACGACTTTGAACCCGAGGAGGCTTAAACAATGAACGATGAAATTAAATTGCATCAAGCTTTATATGAAATGAACAGAATTGCAGAACAAATATTTGTTAGCTATGGATTATTGTCTAAGTTAATTGAAGATGTGCCAGAAGATGACCCGTCCGACCCTATTAGTACTAAAAAGATGCTGCAGCATTTAACCAATGAACTTGCTGATTATTCAACCGACTTAACAGACAATGCTAAATCAATTAAGGAGCGTTAATAATGGAGTTCAAACTAGACGAAAGCCAAGAAACAGAAATCAAAACTTATGTGCTTAACGTTGTGAGGGATGCAATCAAGCAAGCCACCACATCAAGCAAGCCTTACTTAAACCGCAAAGAAATTGCTAAATATTTTGGCGTTGCTGATTCAACTATTACATATTGGGCTTCATTAGGGATGCCAGTAGCTAATATTGACGGTCGCAAGCTTTATGGTAAACAGTCGATAACTCAATGGCTTAAAGCTCATGAGATGCCGTCAATTAAGGCAAAATAAAAAGCCTGTTACTTTCAGGACTGGTAACAAGCTAAATGTAATGGAACTTAATTGTTAATAAAAAGCAAGCCAGTTTAAACAGCTCTAGCAAGCTTTTATTAGTAATAATTATACCATGTTTACCTGTGCAGGTGGGCTAATCTTAGGTGTTTAACGTTTGGAGGTAAAAACATGAACAAGAAATTAATACAGGAACTAAAGAAGTTAAACAAAAACCTTGAAGCAATTAATAATACATTAGATGAAATTGATACAGATCTTGATTTTATAGGAGGTCGAATTTAGAAAGGCGGTTAAGTAATGACAGGTGACTTTGCGAACAACTTAAAAGAAATTAATCATAATTCAAAAGAAAAGGGATCTAAGGAAACCAAAAGAATTAATAAAACTAATAATATAGAACAACTGCGAAACGATTTAAGAAAGTTAATAGATAGAGTAACTAGCCTTTTTCCTAATTCCCGTCAACGCAATGAAGCGGTAAAGGGATGCTTAAAGCTCGCTCAAAACTTATTAACAAGAGTTACGCCTAAAGCAGATGCTTTAAAAAATAGCATTCAAGAACTTAATGAAATAGCAGACAAAGAAGAAGAGAAACAGGAAAAATACAAACAAGAGGCAAAAGAACAAGCAGAACAAGAGGCAAAAGAATACGAAAAAAGTTTAAACAATGTTAAGAACTTAAGTATTGGTTCTATTAAAAATTTAGCTAAAAAAAGCCCTATTTACAACTATAACACTCACGCCACCGAAAATAATTTTCGTCCCTTGTGGGCTAAATACAATGCTAAAACAGGTAATTGGAGCATTGATCCTAATAAGTTAGCGGATGAAATTGTTAACAATCATTTAATCAAGCGATTGGAAGAAAACGGCAATGCTAGTGGTTTAGTTGTCTATCAAGATAACGCTGGTAACTGGGCGAAAAATTCAAAAGCGGTATTAAACAATTTTATTGAAGACTGTTTTCAATACCCTACCGACCCTATCGAAAAAGACAAGGTGCAACAAACGCAATATGCTAAAGACCTTGAAGACGCTAAAGGAGTTAGAAGCACTCTTACTTTATTAGACGGCAAAATATACGGGATTAATCCACAAAATACGTTTGATACGCCCCCCTCTCACATTGTTCACTTTAAAAGTTTTGACTTTGACATTGATAAATGGCAAACAGTAGGCTTTTCACCTGAACATTATTATTTATATTCTAAAGACTATAACTTAAACAATGATGCCATTCAATTGGGTTGGGACTTATTAAGTAGCGCAGCAGGTCAAAGCTTAATTGATAATTTAGCCCCTACTACAACTGAATGGCTCACTAAATCACTAGGCGCGGAAAATGAGAAGAAAACTCTAATAGCCTTTCTTGAATGTATTGGCTTAAGTCTACTTAATACTTATGAAATCCCTTTTTTCGTTTTTATGAAAAGCGCAGGCGGTCGTGGTAAATCAACGATATTTAAATATTTAGCGTCCTTATTTGGTGTTGGAGCAACAAGCAGTATCTCATTAACACAAATGACTGAGGGACAGTCATTTGATGCAAGCGAATTGCGATTTAAAGAAGTCAATTTAGTAAGTGATGAAAAAGCCGCATATATACCTGATAAGGTAATAGGTTTAATAAAATCTTTTAGCGGTGACGACACAAACAATTTTAGCCAAAAGAATAAGCAGACAGCACGGTTTACTAATCATGCTAATTTATGGTTTAACATGAACACATTCCCACGATTTCAAAGCTATGATGATTCTATTGCTAGGCGTGCATCCCTTTTTAGGTGGAACTATGTGCAGAAATATGCTCACTTTAATAAAGAATATTTACCTACAATAGAAAAAGAACGTGGTGAGTTTGCTCTAAAATGCTTATATTATGCCAAAATTGCTATTGAACGTGAACCTATTAAATACTCATATATAAGCATCCCTATCCAATTAACCAGAAGCGATTCAATGATTAACGACTATAAGGAATGGGCGGACATCAACGATTTCTTTAATTCATTTATTGAAAATGAATGTGTTATTGGCAAAGAATACAAAATTGGATGCAAGGCTTTACTTGATAATTTAAACCAGTTTGCAAAAGATAACGGTGGGAACGATGGCTATAAAATGGCTAATTTTGCCTCACGCTTGCAAGAAAAAGATGTCCATAAAAGCAAAAATCCTACCAGTTGGAGAGATGAACATGGCAATTTCAAAACAGGCACATATGTTTTTCAAGGTATTACTCTAAAAAGTATAGCCAAAATAGAACAAGAAGAAAAAAACTTTCACAATGAACAAAGAAGAAAAGGTGAAACAAAATGGCAGGCAATAATTAATGGATAAATAATAGAAATTTAGCCTTATATTATGGACTTTTAAAAAATAGTGTCAAACGTTGATATATCAATACTAGGCACTATTTTTAATAAGATTTTTATGGATCAATATGGATTTTTTTATAAAAAGTCCATAGTCTTTAGCTCTTACTCTCTCAAGGGATTTAATATTGTATTATGGATTTATGGATTTTTTTACTATTGAGACAATATATATAAAATAAAAATAAACATGACATATATCAAAAATATGTGTTGTTTATTTTAAATTTACATATATATAAGAACCACGAAAAAAAGTCCATAAATCCATAAACCTATTGAAAACACTGTTATATCAAGGGTTAAGCCATATGGACTCTTGAATTTTAAAAAAATAAAAGTCCATATGCAAAATGGAAAAAGTTTTTTAATCCCTTGTCGCTCTAAGAGTTGCGCTAATTTCAAAAAGTCCATAAAAGTCCATATGCAAAATATTTACGTATTTGAATTAAACAATCGCCAAGAAAATAAACCACCCCTACGCCAATAGCGGTGGTTAGCAGAATAGAAAGAAGATCAATTATGACTAAACAAACAGCACGTAATTTAAAAGTTGAAACCATTAGCGCCAAAACTAAGGAACAGCTAACTAATCAAGTCAACTACTTTTTAGAAAATAACCCTGAATTAGTTATCCAAGAAATCCAATATAATACTTGTGCAAGCCCGTGCGGTTCTGGTGAGGATATGGACGTCTACGTTGAGTATTCAGCATTAATTATTTACCTTATGTCCTAATTCGGGGGCTTTTACGACCTGATAAAACCTGACTTAATGTGTCATATTTAAATCACAAAAAAACGTGATTTCATGGACTTTTAGTGAAACATTATGAAACAATCAGGTGCAGAAAAGGTCAGTTTTCGGGGCTTTTTTCAGGCTAAATAAATTCGTTTCATCCCTTGCAAGGCGTGGCTTTTAACCTTGTCTATTAAATTTCAAGCCTGAACCGTTTTTGCACTATTAAGTATAGTCATACTAAGCCACTAATAAAACCGCTCTAGCCCCTCTTAAAATCAATCTGACAGCATACTAAAAGCACTAGTAAATTACTTACTGGTGCTTCTTTTTTACTCAAATTCTAACAGCGGATAAACCTTATTCTTAATCTGTTCTTGCTTAAATATTTCAGCAAACTTTTTTAATGCTTCATTTTTCCTATTCCTTCCCCAAGATCCACTGTATTTATACGTATTTACTATGTCTTTTATAGTTACATGGTTAATACAATGTTCTACAATAATCGTTCTATAGGGATGCTGTGGCGTGTCTTCAAGTCTATTGATGGCAAACCATGTTACAGCTAGAACATTACAGTAATAGCCAATACGGCTTTTATCTTTTAAATTAATATCGGTGGGTATCTGGCTACCAGACAACAAATATAATTTAGGATAATCATTTTTAAAGAAATCTCTTACACCTTTATTGTGCTTAATCATAATTAATATTCATCCTTGCCGTGATTCAATACCTTTTAGTTATATTTTACCTAAAAATAAAACCAACGCTTTTTATCGTTGGTTCATTGGTTATTAACATAAATATGATACATGCTTATTATATCATGGCTAAACATCTAAGATCAGCCCACCTACACACTAAAACAATTTCAACTAGACCAATTTTATATTTATTGGTGCTAGTAAATGCCAGTAAAAATATTGCTTAGAATATTGTATTATTTTGCTTATTTTCACCTAATTTCAGAAAATCGTAAAAAACAAAAATGCCTTAACACTGGGTTTTTAAAGCTTTCAGCATTAAGACATTTTCCTATTATTGAGATATTGGGGCTCGAACCCAAACATCCAGGAACCAGAATCCTGTGCCTTACCAATTTGGCTATATCTCAATTAATCACCCGTACGAGAATTGAACTCATAACTCCACCTTGAGAGGGTAGCGTCTTAACCATTTGACCAACGGGCGAGTCAACATTAATAATTATGCTTTTTTCTTCTATGCTTGTCAAGTCATTTTGTCTATAATAATTGAGTGGATGGTGAAAAATGATAGACTATAATAAAACACAACATTTAATTGAATCAATGGTCTTTGAAAGAGTTGTACCGGGCGTAAACTACACTTTCATTAAAGATAAACAAATCTTTACCTCAACGACAGGATTTGCTAGTATCTACCCTACCGTGACTCAACTTAGTCCATTTGCTGAATATGACTTGGCTAGTCTAACTAAAGTCTTAGCTACTGAAAATGTACTTTTAAAGCTTTATGATCAAGGCAAGCTTAATTTTACCGAGCCTTTAAAAGAGTTTGTTCCAGAATTTAAAGATTCGCGCATTCGTCTTTATCATCTTTTAACTCACACCAGTGGTATTCGCGGTTGGATTCCGCATCGTGATGAACTGGATCATGATGAATTACTAAAAGCAATTATCAATTTACCCGTAACTGACGAGTTTGAACATAAAATGCGCTATGCAGATACCAACTTCATTTTATTAGGCTTGGTTATCAAAAAGATTTTCAATCAACCTGTACAAGACGTTGCCACGCAAGAAGTATTCAGCCAAATGCCGCTGACTCACACCACATTTTCACCTAAAAAAGATGCTTGTGTACCAACTGCAATCGTTGATGGACAGGTCTTACAGGGCATCCCACATGATCCTAAGGCACGACAATTAGGTGCAGATTGCGGCTCCGCCGGACTTTTCTCAACCATGCAAGATTTAATCACCTTCAGTCAAGGTTATCTCGGACTAAAAAAAGAGATATTACCTTACAGTCAAAAAACTGTTAGCCTGCTTTTTGATAATAAAAATCCAGCTGGTGTAAAGCCTCGCTCTTGGGGCTGGGATCTACGCTTTGATCCTAAAAATCATTATCCAATCATTTTACACACCGGTTTTACCGGTACATTAATGATTTTGGATCGCGTTAAACGATCAGGCTTAATTTTATTAACCAATCGAATTCATCCTACAGGTCATAATACGGTTTTTCTTGCAATGCGAGAAAAAATTATCCGTAGCTTTTTAAAAGAAAATAACAAGATATAAGAAAAAAGGACGACTGTGTGTCAGCCGTCCTTTTTATCTCTCACTAAATTTCATCATTCGTGTACTATTATAACTTATTTTAAAGTAATTGTCTTACTTAATTATTATTTTCTGCTTTAAACATTTTCCAATCACTAAAGATAATAATTAAACTAATGATCACTGTAAAAATAAATGCTGCTTGACTTCCCTGAGCCGTTCCTAATGAATAAGTTATATTAGGCTTTTTTTGCCAGATAGATATAATCGCGGCCAAGATAGTTGTTCCAACGGAGCCAACTAATTGTTGACTAGTTTGACAAACAGCCGTAGCATCCGCACGCAATTCCCCTTTTTATACCTTAAGCGATTCTGCTAAAGTATTGCTAAAGGACATTCTATGCCCTAACATCATGATGCCGTAAAAAATGACAATCATCAATACACTTAAATTCAAGCCAAAAATCATGAATAATAAGCACCCCAACATCATAAAACTGCCACCTAAGTAAAGTGGCAATTTAGCGCTCTTTTTATCATACAAGCTACCAAAATAAAGGATTGGTGATTCCCTTACTAATTTGATTAACGACCACAGTTAACGTAATAAAAGCGCTGGCTAAAATTATAAACGCTAGCCAATCAAAATCGCTTTTAACTTGTTCATGATATTTGCCAATCACTAGAACACCTGCGATGAAAACAATCAAAGCAATGATAGTCGCAAAAATAAAAATCCAGCGCCAAGATAGATAAAAATTAGTAATTCCACCAAAAGCAGGACCTAAAGTTGGAGCCATAGCGACTACTAACCCAGCAATTCCCATATAAACGCCCCACTTGTCGCGTGGAATAATCTCGGTAACCAAATTAAACATTAACGGTGTACTAATTCCTGCACCTAATGCAGAGATTAAACGTCCTAAAAGCAAAATTGAAAAATTAGGCGCAAACGCACTAATTACGCTGCCGACCATAAAACCACCACAAGCTACTACAAATAGTTGTTTAGCAGTAAAGCGTTCATTTAAATACGATGAACAGATCATAATAATTGCAATGGTTAAAAGGTAGCCTGTAGTAGTCCATTGAACAGTATCTAGAGCTACATTAAATTGTTTCATCATCGTAGGGAAAGTTACATTTAAACTAGTTTCTGTCAAAATTCCCACGAATGACATAAACGCTGCCGATAAAACAGCTAAAATATTTTTAGTTTTTTCTTTCATACAGATCCCTAATTTAATCTTCCAAACAAAAAGAGTAGAAACCTCAAAAAGGGTTCTACTCTTTCTTTAATTAGCTAATGCTAACTATATTCAACCGCATACTATCAAATATGCTGAGTAAAATTAATTATTTAAGACGCTTAGTTAAGTCGTCGTGTAAGTTTTCGTAACCTGGCTTGTTAAGAAGACCAAACATGTTACGCTTGTATTCTTCAACACCTGGTTGGTTGAATGGGTTAATACCATTCAAGTAACCTGAAATAGCAATTGCTAATTCGAAGAAGTAGATCATGTAACCAAGAGTGTGTTCAGTTTGATCTGGAATGTTAACAGTCATAACTGGTACGCCACCGTCAGTGTGGGCTAAAACAACACCTTCGTAAGCACGATCGTTTACGTAGTTCAAGCTCTTGCCTTCCAAGAAGTTAAGTTGATCCAAGTTCTTTTCATCGCCAGGAATCTTAACATCGTGACGTGGGTTTTCAACACGGATAACAGTTTCAAATAAGTTACGAAGACCTTCTTGAATGTATTGACCAAGTGAGTGTAAGTCAGTAGTGAAGTTAGCACTTGATGGCCAAATACCCTTGTTGTCCTTACCTTCTGATTCACCCATCAATTGCTTGCACCATTCACCGAACATTCTAAGATTTGGTTCATAGTTTTCAACAATTTCAGTAGTGTAACCCTTGCGGTAAAGGATGTTACGAAGAGCAGCGTATTGGTATGGTGAGTTCTTGTGAACATCAGTATCAGTGTAATCTGCACGAGCATCTGCAGCACCCTTCATCAAAGCATCGATGTCAGCACCTGCAGCAGCAATTGGAAGTAAACCAACAGCAGTAAGAACACTGTAACGACCACCAATATCATCTGGAACTACGAATTCTTCGTAACCTTCTGCGTCAGCTTCAGTCTTCAAAGCACCCTTTTGACGGTCAGTAGTTGCGTAAATACGCTTAGCAGCTTCTTCCTTACCGTACTTCTTGATCAACTTATCCTTGAAGATTCTGAATGCTACTGATGGTTCAGTAGTAGTACCTGACTTAGAAATTACGTTAATACTAAAGTCCTTGTCGCCTACCCATTCAATCAAGTCGTAAAGGTATGAACCTGAAAGTGAGTTACCACAGAAAACAACAGTTGGCATGTCTGTCTTTTCCTTGCCGTAGAAGTTGCTGTTCAAAAATTCAATTGCAGCTTGAGCACCAAGGTATGAACCACCAATACCGATGCAGACCAAAACTTCTGAATCATTTTGGATCTTCTTGGCAGCCTTCTTGATACGAGCAAATTCGTCTTTGTCGTAATCTACTGGCAAGTCAAGCCAACCACGGAAATCATTGCCAGCACCAGTACCATCACGGAGTTCAGTGTTAGCAGCATTTACCATAGCTTGCATTTCGCCTAATTCATTTTCATGAACAAATGGCGTTAACTTACTACTATCAAAATTAATTAAACTCATAAATCTGCTTCCTAACTATTATAAAAATTTCACATCCTTATTTTAACAATCTTATTTATCGAATACCAGTATCATTTTACAAGCGCATACATAATTTTTTGAAAAAGAGATAAATCAAATAGCCTAAGATCGCACCACACGTATTAAAGAAGACATCATCAATGTCACTAACACCAGTTGATAATAAAAATTGCAATGTTTCAATGGCAATTGAAAACAGCATCCCCATCAAAATAGTTTTAAAAAATGATTGCTTCTTTGAAAAAACAATTGGAAATAATATTCCAAACGGCACAAAACACATAATATTGCCCAGTGAATTGTAAAAGAAATCTAACCTGCTTGGCGCATAAACTAATTTCCACGTTTCCTTCATAAAAACTAAATTAACATCACTCAACGGCCTATTAAAATTAAACACAAGTTGCCATGGAAAATAAGTATCTCTGAACGTTGTCAACATTAAAATCAAAATTAGATAAAATGCAAAAATCCAAACACTAATTTCCGATTTAATTGATCGTCTTCTTCTAACAAAAAGAAGCCAGATCAACCGTAAAACCGCAAAAATAAGAAAGTAAAAGAAGGTTTTATCTAATGCTAAAAAAGTTAATTTAACTAATGCAAAATGATTAATACTAGTCGCATAACGTTCTGCTAAAAAATTATAAAGTGGGCCGAAAAACAGCATGCTTTGCCTCTTTCTAAATTATTCCTTCTAGATTATAACCATTTTTTCAAAAAGTAATTATTAAAAAATGCATAACTCTTGATAAATCGTTGTTTTAAGCAGAATGAACCTTTAAAATTAAAATATGTTAAAGGAGAAAAATATGAAAAAGAAAATTAGCAATTTTATTCAAACAAGAACTGGATTTTTGGTTCTTTTGGTATTTTGGTTTTGGATAAAATACATTTTTGCCGCTTATTTCGACTTTAATTTAGGTTTATCGGATCCTTACCAGCACGTTATCATGTGGCTCAGCCCGATTGGGACTGCTGTAATTTTGATTAGTATTGGCTTTTACATCCCTAAACCTATTATTTCCTATATCGCCATGTTAATCATGGATTTTGCAAATACTGCTTTGCTATTTGCAAACATTATCTACTACCGGCAATTTACTGATTTTTTAACCATTAAAACAATGACTAATGCTGGCAAGGTCTCCCAAGGCTTGGGTAAAAGTACTGTTGCTTTACTCCACCCTACCGACATCTTAATTTGGATTGACCTTATCATTATCATCATCCTTTTGGTTATTCATAAAATACGAATCGATCAAAAATCATACGGGCTGTCAACTCCCATCGCTATTACTTCAGTTGGAGCATTGATTACTACTTTGAACATCTTTCTGGCTGAGACTTCCCGTCCACGCCTTTTAAGAAATACCTTTGACCGTTCTTATGTAGTGAAATATTTGGGAATTGATACTTTTACTGCTTATGATGGTTTCAAGAGCGCACAAAACGTTCAGGTAACCAAAAATGCTAATGCTTCAGATCTAAATGAGATTTTGAATTTTACCAATAAGATTCATTCTGCTCCCTCATCCGCATATTTTGGCGTAGAGAAAAATAAAAACGTAATTGTCATTCACTTGGAAAGTTTTCAACAGTTTTTAATTAACCTTAAGGTTAATGGCAAAGAAGTGACACCGTTTTTAAATTCACTTTATCGAAATAAACATACTTTGAGTTTTGATAACTTTTATCATCAAGTTGGTTTAGGTAGAACTAGTGATGCTGAAAACATGTTAGAAACCAGTACATATGGGATTTCAGATGGATCATTATTCACTTCACTTGGTTCTGAGAATACGTTCCAGGCAGCTCCCCAAATTCTGCGTCAAGATGGGTATACTTCTGCTGTATTCCACGGGAATGTCGGTACTTTCTGGAATAGAAATGATGTCTATAAAAATATGGGCTATAACTATTTCTTTGATAAGAATTATTTCAGTACACAAAATAAAGACAATATTGGTTACGGTTTAAAAGATAAGCTGTTGTTTGCCGAGAGCATCAAGTACCTAGAACAAATGCAACAGCCATTTTATGCAAAATTCATTACTGTTACTAACCATATTCCATTTGATCTAGATAAGGATGATCGCGATCCTAACTTTAAGACCACTAAAACGAGCGATCAAACTATTAACAACTATTTTGAAACTGCTCATTACTTAGACGAAGCAGTTCATGAATTTTTCAACTATCTAAAAGCTTCTGGCCTCTATAAAAATAGTATGATAGTAATCTATGGTGATCACTATGGATTAAGTAATTCCGAAAATGAAACCTTAGCTCCAATTATTAATGAAAGTGCTGATACTTGGAACACATATAACAATGTGCAAATGCAAAAAGTTCCATTCATGATTCACGCTGATAATTTAAAAGGAAAAATCAGTCACGAAATTGCTGGCGAAATCGACGTTCTTCCAACCTTGCTTCACCTACTTGGAATCAGTAATAAGGGCTATGTTCAATTTGGTAGCGACATGCTTTCTCCTCATAGACAAGATTGGATCGTCTTTAGAAATGGTACTATTGTCAGCTCCAAATATATTATCGTTGGAGGCAAGGGAATAAAAGGAACAGTTTACAATCGAATTAACGGTAGACAAATTATTAATTTTAGCCCGCAGGAAAAGAAAGAAATTACCTCTTTAGCTAAAAAAGCTAAAGATTCTCTTCATTATTCTGATTTGCTTAATAATCATAATTTACTACGGTTTTACACTCCAACAGGTTTTGTACCGGTTGATCCAACTCAGTTTAATTACTCTACTAATTATCAAAAGATGATCTCAATCAGACAAGACCTAGCAGATAGTTCTACTTCACTTTACAGTGAAAATCATAACCGTTCTACAACCAAGCTCTATAAGACTGATGCTTCTGAATTGCACAATCGTGAAAAAGATATTACTAAAGTGCCAGAAGAAGTACTTAAGAATCAATTAACCGAGCAAAATAAAAGTAGCACAGAAAAAAGTGATAAAAACTAAAGAAAATTAAAAGGCATTCAGCTGTATAAAATTGCAGCTGAATGCCTTTTTCTATTCATCTTTGCTTATAAATTGTTCATAGCCTTTATCATAAAAGATAACCGTAAATGTTGATCCTTTGCCAGGTGCAGAAGCCACTTTTACTTTACCACCGTGCTGTTTAATCAATGAGGAAACAATGGCCAATCCTAACCCAGATTCGCCTGTGCCCATCCTCGCTCTTGATGGATCAGCCTTGAAAAAGCGTTCAAAGATAAACTTAGTTTGGTCTTTACTCATGCCGATACCATCATCCTTGACAGATATTTCACTAGCATGTTCCAATCTTTTACCAGAAATTTGAATGTGACCATCATGCGTAAATTGAATGGCATTTTGAACCAAGTTGACCATCACCTGCGTAAATCGATCACGATCTGCATAAATTGGCAATTTTTCTGGACCAGCAACACTAATTTCGTCTTTAGCCTTTTGAGCATTTTGTTTTAACTGCGACTTTAAGTCATGCAGAATTGGCATTGCATCAAAATCTGTTTTAATCAACATGATCTGATTATTACGGATTTTTTCATAATCCAAATTTTCATTAACTAACCTAATTAAACGTTTAGTCTCACGTTGCATTAAATCAATAGACTTAGGCTTAGATTCTTCCGGAATGGCGTCATACTGCAAGCCCTCCAGAATGCCATTAATAGTTGTCAAAGGTGTTCGCATTTCATGAGCTGCATCAGCCATAAATTGATCACGCCGCTTTTCTTGTGCCTTAACTTCTTCATTTGATTGCTTAAGTGCCTTAACCATTTTATTAAAGTTTTCAGCCAGCTGATCAATTTCATCACTGTCTTTATGAGCGATCTGTACATTGAAGTTTCCTGAGGCAACTTTTTGCGTTGCCCGAGACAACCGTTTGATTCGTTTAGTTGAATAATATGAAATGATAAAGCTAAGAATAAGTCCAACTGCTACAGTGATTAACAAAGCCCGCAATAAATTGCGCTTAGCCATATATATTGGTCGCTCAACATGTTTTACCCTAGAACTAATCCACGCTATACCAACCAAATTTTTTCCATTCATCCAGGGGACTAAGACACCAGTATATGCGTCCTTAGTTGAACCAATTGGGGAATTTTCAGTATGGTTATTCTGGATGCGAATCTCTTGTCCATTTTGCAAAGTAGAAAAAATCTTATCAGACAATTGAACTTTGGCATTGACCCGAGGATAAATTTGCGTATTTTTATCATCAAAAATACGTAAATGAACGTCATCTCCACGCAATACAAATTCTAATTGATTCAAGAAATTATCATTTAGTAAAGCTGTGCCGTTTTTGCCATCCGTTTCAGCTAATTCTCCCAACGAATTAGCATAACTTTCCATTCGTTGATAATTTTGCATGTAAGCCTGATTATGGGCATATCCGATTTCTGAATAACCAATAATGGAAATCGTGGTTACGATAATCAAAAGAAAGCCCAGCATGTTCTGATAAATTAATTTCATTATTTGACCTGCGAATCGTCAAACTTATAGCCGACACCCCAGACTGTTTGAATAACTTTGGCGCCAACTTTTTCTAATTTTTGCCGCAATTTTTTAATATGAGCATCAACGGTTCGTTCTTCACCATAATACTCATATCCCCATACTAACTCTAATAGCTGATCACGTGAAAATACTTGCTTAGGCTTTTGAGCCATCGTATACAGTAAATCAAATTCCTTAGGTGTTAAATCAACTACCGGTTGATCATCAAACAAAACTTCTCGTCTATCCTTAGAAATTTTTAGATGAGGTGTTTGAATTTCATATTCCTGATTAGTATTTTCTTGCGTTTGAATATCTTCTTCCATCATCACACGACGATGAAGGGCCTTAATTCGTGCAATCAGGGCAATTGGACTAAATGGCTTAGTCACATATTCATCAGCACCAATTCCTAATCCCAGAACTTGATCTGATTCACTGCCCCTAGCAGTAAGCATGATAATTGGAACAGTAGGAGAAATAGCCCTTACTTCCTTAGCAACCTGAATCCCATCTTTTTTTGGCAAATTCAGATCTAATGTAATCAAATCATACTTATCTGCATTTTCTTTAAACATATCGACGGCTTCGACACCGTCGACAGCGATATCTTGCTGCCAACCTTCTTTTTTGAAAAACATTCCCATCATTTCAGCGACAGAACTGTCATCTTCAACCATTAAGATTCTCAAACTCATTATCGATCCCTAAATCCTTTTGTTCTTTGACGTTTTACTTGATCGGGATCGACATAGTCATGTGGCAATTCATGTCTTTTACTTAAAAAAGATTTGAGACTTTTTTCAGTAAAGACAATTGGCAATAAGATAAATAAATAAAAAGTTAATAGCCAAATGAGAAAATAGCGATCCCAATTCAAATAGTGAATAATTAACCCTATTACGACTTGAATCAAGCCGAATAAAATACAATATAAACTTGCCCTTCTTTGAGCAAACTTAAAACTATCCTTGTTAACTTGCGCTAGATAAGATAAATAGCCATAAATCCGATTAGGCTTCTTGGCTGGTGAAATCAACCAAATAATTCCAATCACTGCCATTATTGAACCACAAGCGACATAGATCACAATTTCTCACTCCTAAATCTGATAAAATAAACGGTTATTCCTCACCAGGTGCAGACATAACTATTCTCATTTTACCAGTGAAAGTGAATTTCTTCATCTCATTTGGAATAATTAAATTAGTTCCTAATTTCAAATCATATGTTTTGTCATCAGCTTCAAGTTTTCCTTCGCCTTTAATGACTGAAACTAAAAGATATGGATGATCCTTTAACCCTGTTTTCCAAGTACCATCAAGGTCAATTTGCCATAAGTAGAAGTGTGGTGAAATTGGTGGTTCTACCAAAGTCTTAATTTCTGCATCTTGATCCTTGCTGGTCTTAATATCAAGCTTAGGATCAACATGAGGTACAGTAGTTACATCAATTGATTTTTGCGTATGAAGTTCACGCTTTTTACCGGTCTTCTTGTCTACTCGATCATAATCGTAAAGACGGTAAGTAACATCACTTGATTGTTGAGTTTCAATTACCAAGCAACCCTTAGTCAAAGCATGGATTGTACCTGCTGGAACGTAGAAAAAGTCGCCAGCCTTAACTGGAACTTTTCTGAGCAACTTATCCCATTCACCCTTATGGATCATATCAGCTAATTCTTCACGAGTCTTAGCATAATGACCATAAATAATGTAGGCACCTGGGTCTGCTTGCATGACGTACCAGCTTTCAGTCTTGCCGGAATCATTTTCTACTTTTCTAGCATAATCATCATCTGGGTGTACTTGCACTGATAAATTATCATTGGCATCCAAGAACTTAACCAAAAGTGGAAATTCCTTAGCCTTAGGATTACCAAATAATTCTGGATGTTTTAAATAAACATCTCTTAAAGACATGCCCTTAAGTGGACCTTCAGTTACTACTGAAGCATCATCCTTATAGCCAGAAATAATCCAAGCCTCACCGACTTTTCCTTCTGGAATATCATAGTGAAAAATATCATCTAATTTGCGTCCGCCCCAAATCTTTGGTCTAAAATACGGGGTTAAAAATAATGGTTCCATTTAAATCACCTCACATAAAGTATATACTTTGAGGCTATAAAAATGAAACCCTTTTCTTAATTATATATCTACCTTTTTGTTTACATGTAAGCCTATTTGCTATACTTACGGATTCCTTCTACCAATCGCTTCATTCCATCTTTTACCATTGCTAATGGGCAGGCTAAATTTATCCGAATGAAATCTTGTCCGTTACCGCGATAAACAATACCTGCTGAAACAATTAGACCTGTCTCTTTTCTCAAAAAAGCAGCAAAATCTGCAGAATTATCAGTCACTTTCTGTACATTAATCCACATCAAATAAGTGGCATCCCCATAGACAACTTTTACCTCAGGAACATTTTTTGAATGAACTGACTGACATAATCAAAATTCTCATTTAACTGTTGCTTTAACTTCTTCAGCCAATCATGCCCCTCTTCATAAGCAGCATGAAGTGCAGCCACATTAAAAGTCTTGCTTGGTGAAACCAAAGAAATTATATTGCTTTTAGCTTCAATTGAAAATGCTGGTGTATAGCCCTGTCCTTTTCTGACTAAGTCACCATGAATCTCATCCGAAAGCAAAACCACATGGTGTTTTTGACACAATTGTGCAATTTTTTGAACTTCTGCTTTAGTCCAAACCTTACCAATAGGATTGTGAGGATTACAGAAAATCATTAACGTAGTGAGTAGATCAGCTAATTTTTCTTCTAAATCTGTCCAATCAATGCTGTAATGTTCACCATCAAACACTAAATTACTTGATAAAACATGGCGCCCATTATTCAAAATAGAGTTGTAAAAAATATTGTAAACAGGTTCTTGAACTAGAACATTATCGCCAATATGCGAAACACGCCGCACAATCGATGAAATCGCGGGCACAACTCCCGTGGTAAAGATCATCCAATTGGTTTGCGGACGATATCCATGTTCTATTTCATACCAATCCGCTACCGCATTAAAATAATCAGCTTGTGGCCACTCATAACCAAAGGCACCTAATGAAACTTTTTCTTTCATTGCCTTAATGATTTCCGGTGCTGTTTTAAAATCCATGTCGGCAATCCACATCGGTAATTCACCTGGCTTAACATCCCACTTTACTGAATCCGTATGACTACGATCAGGTGCATTTTTAAAATCATATTCCATTATTATCACTAATCCTTTGGTTTTTGATTATTATCTGAATGCTTTACCTTTGAAATTATCTTTGGACAATTGATTTTCGTTTTTTCAGGATCAATCTTATTTGAATCCATAATTAAAATTCCAATTTCTGGCGCTACAATTTTACCTGACACGGGATTTTTAACACTATCAATTTTACTAGTCACTTCTACATCCATATCTGAAACATATTCAAAAGCTAAATCAGTATGAATAAGTGAACTATTTTTAATTTCAAGATGATCAATATGATTTAATCCTTGATCACTTTCGATTTTACAATTAATGAATTTAATATTCTCAGTATTCCAAGCTAGATACTCACCATCAATTGTTGAATCATAGATAGTCACATTTTTACAATTCCAAAAAGCATCTTTAGAGACAAAAGTTGAATTGTGAACCTCAATATTTTCAGCACCATCAAAAACATAATTACCAACTACACTCACGTGATCTAGATATATATTCTTGCTATCCTTGCCAAAATAGTCGCCATTAATTCGTGAATTAGTAATTCTAATATCATTACAAGTCCACATCGTTTCTTCTGCATTGGCAAAATGAACATTGTCCAATCTAATATGACTTGCTCTTCTAAATAGTTTAGGCGCTTGTAAAGCACTATTCTTAATAGAAATGTTTTTAGTATACCAAATTCCACTCCTAGACATTATTTCAAAGGTAGTATTTTCTACTTCTACATGATCGTCATACCATAATGGATACTTCCATGTAAAAATTGAATCTTTTAATCTGACATTATTTACCTCCTTTAAAGGAGATTCACCATGACCAAAGGTAATGCATCATTAATGCCATAAAGTATTCTTTCCCTTTCAAAGTATTTATTTTTGTATTTAATCATTCGCTCACCTATTATCTGTAAAAACAGTTTTCTTTAGGTTCCATTATAAATAGCAGCTTTTATAATGTTTAATACTTATTTTTAGGGCAAAGCTATAACTAATTGTTATTAATAAATAAAAATAAAAGTCTTGCTAGGAATCATATCCTAGCAAGACTTTTACTATTGTATGGAGATGAGGGGGTTTAGAAATTAGCCCCCGTCCGTACTTTAATATCAACGGTTTTGGAGCTTCACTAAAAAATATGAAGTCGCATATGAAGTTTTTTTCCTATGATTCCATGTAATTAGCAAAGTCTATAGCCGTTTCTTTGGCTTTCTTTTTAGTTACATGAGTATAAATATTCATGGTCGTTGTTATATCTGAATGTCCTAGACGTTCCTTAACGTCTTTCATTGATACACCAGCATCAAACAATAAAGAGGCGTGCGTATGTCTAAAGCCGTGGACTTTAATATGTCGTAATTCAAACTTCTTACAAATAGCATTATCCCACCGTTGAGGTTTAGATAGGACGGTATAGTTACCCTCGCTATTGGCAAAAACTAAATTATCATTGCTAAGAAAATTCAAGCCTAGTTTTAGCATTTCTTTTTGTTGTTTGGTTCGCCACTGTTTCAAATAACGCATCGTTTCAGCATCCATATCTAGGCTTCTAACACTGTTACTAGTCTTACATGGAGAAAGATACAGGCGGTTATTTTCGCCACTAGCTAAAGACTTGTTAATGTCTATTGTATTGTTCTTAAAATCAATATCAGACCATTTAAGGGCTAGACACTCGCCTTTGCGCATCCCTGAATAAGCTAACAGCCTAAAGAACATAAAATATCTAAAGTTGTACCCTTTAGCATCGTTTAAGAACGTATTGAGTTCATCTTTAGAATAAAAGTTATCAAATTTCTTGTTGTCTCTTTCAATTTTAGGCAAGATAACTTTCTTCATAGGGTTCTTTTTCATTAATTCCATAGTGATACCGTAATTAATCAACTTAGAAGCATAGAAAACGAACCGCTTAAACGTTTTAGGCGCTACATCCGCCCACGTATTTACCGCCCTTTGACATTGAGAAACGGTCAACTTGTTTAGATAGGTGCTTCCTAGTTGTTTAAGAATATGATTTTTAAATATCTTTTCGGTTGAAACAAAAGTGCTTTCTTGCACCGTTCTTTTGTACAGTTTGACCCACATCTTATATAGATCATTTAGGCGTAGCTTGCGCTTAGTAACTGGGACATACTCGCCCTTAACTACCTTTAGCCTGTAATTTAGGTAGCATTCTAGGGCTTGCTTTTCAGTTTTAAAGCCTTGCTTCTTAACCTGAATTGTTCTTCCTGTAGTTTCATCTTTACCGACATAAATTAAAAACTTGTATCGTTTTTCGCCACTAGGCGTGGTGTATTCCTTAATATCGTTATTCATTAGTTATTAACCTCTTTTCGATTGTTGGCGCAAACGAGCTAATCAAAGGTTTCTAATTGAATAACTATCTTTCCCTAAAACTAATAAAACCTCATATATTCGGCTAATTCGGCCGCCCTAAAAAGCTATCTTTGAGGGATGCTTTACTTTTTTAAGCTTTGAAGCTTCTCAGATAGTTCATCTATTTTCATATAAACATCTTGAAAAAGAGCATCTAGTTGTGTTTGTATTTCGAAATTTCTATCTTCATCATTTGTAAACTTAATTTTACTTATTTGAGCGCTTGCGCGTTCCGCACCGCTTCCAATAAGAATTGCTATTTCATTTTCAAAACGTCCATCTGTTAAGCTCTTTTTATCAAATTTTGACAAAAAAGGTATTCTAGTTATCAAGGGAACATATTCTAAAATTAACTTTTTTGCTAATTCTTTATTATGCATAGCACTTTTTATTGTGCTTTCACTAACTTCATAAAATTTTAGATGATCTATCAATATTCTATGCATATTGAAATCAAAATACCCACAAGAACCATTTAGCCAACCTACAAGCATATTCACAGCATCATTTTCTGAAATAGTTATACCTTGAATGTATGGAATGGGTACATTAAAAAAATCAGCTAGTTTTTGCCATGTTTCGAGTTTGGGTTCACGTTTTCCCGTTTCATATTGGCTTAATCTGCTACTACTCATATTTATTTTTTCACCTAATGCTCTAAGCGTTAGATTATTTTTTTGCCTTAATTCTTTTATTCGATTCATAAAATCACCTCCTTATACTCAAAAATATATTAACATATTAGCTAACAAAATGTGAAAAAATATATTGACATTCACAAAGCGTTAGCATATTATTTTAGGTGTTAGCTAACAAATCGTTAGCAAAAAGAGGTGAAAACATGAAATTAACAGATCAACAAGTTACAGCAATTAAGCGTAAACGTGGTGAACTTGATTTATCTATTGTGGGCTTAGCTAATGCTACTGGCGTTAGCAAGTGGACATTAATCGACATCTTCAAGCACGATCACCGTAACGTTAATTCAGCAACTTTTAAGAAGTTAAATGATTGGTTGATTAATCAATATAACCATGATCTTGTAAAGGAGGTGAACTAAATGAGTGAGACTATGCAAAGCAACAAGTCGAAAGTAAGCGCACAAATGACCCTTAATCTTGACGGGTTAACGTTCCCTAACGGGGATGCAAAGCTTACTAGCAAAGAAAAACGAGTTTATGACTTGCTGCCAACTGGCAAGGAAAACGCCCGACCTAGCAGTTACTTTACTGAAATATTAGGTATCAGTAGAAGAAACTTATCAGACGTTGTTAAGAGATTGAAATCAAAGTCCCTAGACGTTGGTAGTACACGGGATAACGGGTATTACAAGTTTAAAGACGTTCAAGAGTATTTAGACTTTATGAACCGAGATGCTCACGAACTCGCAGAAAGAAACAAGGTTCATGATGCAATGAGAACAACGCCACTAGGACGCAAACTCTTTGCAGACATGAACCAAGAATCGAAAGGAGAAAAACAATGACTAAATACACGCCACTAGTTAAAGACATGCAAAAAGATTTAAAGAAACAAGGCTATCATTTCAGCCTTGAACAAACCTATCAGCATTTACTAAAAGCTAATTTTATTGATGCTGACGGTCAACCAACTAAGTGGGCTATTGAGAACGGTTATGTAGGCGTTGAATACACCTACCCACAAGGGATGCAAGCAGATCAAGGTCAAGCGGACATTATGGAAGTCCTAAACCGTCTACCGCAAAGCGCTATTCACTATAACGACCGCCCTAATCTATCTGGGATTGATAAAGAACCACTTAAAAAGGCTATCAAACAAGCTTTACATGACAAAGTCCTATCTGCTGACGGGCGCAAGAAATGGAAAAACATTTTAAAAGATATTGAGAGTAAATAAAGAAGCGCAAACATGAAAGAAACAAAAATTAATGATGCAATTATTGGACTAGGTAAAGACAAAGACCCGCTTTTTGGTTCTGTTCAATATGAACAGCCCGCAAAGCCTAACACGATTGCTACTATTCGAACTGACAAAGCAAAAATACAAATACCACTTAATCAAATTGATTTAATTATTTTTAGATTTGGTGCTGAAACTTTTGGTTTAATCTTCAATTATCGCTTATTTATTTCTGATAATAAGAGCTTTAATTTATGGAACAGGCAAACAAAAAAGCTTGCATGCCATGAGTTACAGCCGAACTTTTAAGAAAGGAAAAAACAAAATGAGAATATCAAAAAAATACTTGCTTAATAATGATGACATTGTAAGAGTTGGTCAAAAGCTCTACGAAGTTGCGGACATGGTCAGTACACTTCCCTACACGGTAGATGCAGATTATAGCGAGGGCGACATTGCCGAAATATTCCTACATGGTAACAATAAAAAAGCAATTCCATTAGAAATAGGTGACATTGTAGCACCTATAGACGTTCCTAGTTTTGAATGTATGCGAATTGGCGACCAGTTAATGGCAACTATTGATATTAACTTTATTTCTAGTTACATCAACGAAGATCATCAAGTTATTTACTTTGAAAGGAATGTAAGCAATGAAAATTAGTTTAGATGATGACAGTAAACAAGTTAACCATGACTTTGATAAGCTTACGAATGGTCTTTACTCAAACAGAGGTTTTAGCTATGAAACGACATTTAACTAATTTTATTAGCTATGAAGTTAATGAGATTGAAATTATTGAATCTCAAACAAAAGAAATTAAAAAGACAAATAGAGCCATTACGCTTTTAGCAAAAGCTATGCTCTTTTATATAAAGCATCATTCGAACATTGATAAACAGACGGTTAATTGTGCTATTTCATTTCTTAATAGTCAAAATGCTAAGACCGATAATGAAATAAGCAAAATAGAACTTCTTACTAATGATATTAAGAAAAGAGTGAATTAAACATGCAAGTTACTTTAGATGATAAACAGAAAGCAGAAATTAAAGCGCTGATATTCTCTACTGTTAAAGAGGGTATTCAGCAAGCCATTAACACTCGCCCTTATTTGAACCGCAAGGACATTGCAAAATATTTTGGCGTTGCTGAATCAACTATTACATATTGGGCTTCTTTAGGAATGCCAGTAGCAATCATTGACGGTCGCAAACTGTATGGAAAGCAAAGCATAACTCAATGGTTAAAAGATCATGAAATGCCCTCACAAAAGGCACAAGAGCAAACAAAAAAGCCCTCAACTATTGGAGTAGTTAAGGGCAACAAGTAAAAATGTTAAGCCAATGATTTAATTATTTTGTTGGCGCAAAAGAGCTAATCAAAGGCTTTTAATTAGAGCATTCCTTTTGAGGGATGCTTTTTTACTAGATAGGTGGTGAATTATGAAAAATCCTAATCTCAAAATACCGTTAGTTTTGATTAATAACGGCTTACCTATCCTCGTTATCTTAGTATACAGCGAGTTAAACGGTTTATACAGTAAAAATAATCAATGCTACATTACAGATAAGGAACTATCTAGACGGCTTAACAGATCTGAAAGAAGCATTCAAAGGGCTATGCATGAACTTAGAAATTACGATTTAATTAAGACTAAACAAAAGCCAAACTACAAAGGACGGTTTATTACTGTAACACCTGTAGACATGAATAAATTTTTGCTAATCCCTGTTAAGGTCATTAGAAGCAAAGATTTAAGTTTAGGCGCTTTACTGGTGTACAGCTCTTTATATTCAAGACATCATAAACAAATAAAAATCAATGCTGACAAACACAAAGAAGATGCTCCATTGATTATATCTGTTACAAAATCAGAATTAGCTAATGAGTTAAATAAAAGCGTGCGAGCTGTTCAATATCAGTTAAGAGAATTAGAAAATAAGCATTATATTCAAATTGATTGCTTTACTGGGATTAATCTTGAAATAGTTCTAGTTCCTATTAAAAATCTTGTAGATAACTCTCAAAAAGGTGGACGTCCAAAAAATGACCCTAGCAAAAAATGTCGTACCACCCTAGCAAAAAATGTCGTACGAGGTAAGCAAAAAATGTCGTACCACCCTAGCAAAAAATGTCCAACTAATAAATATCTAATAGATAATATTAATAAAGGAGATGATTTGTCATCATCTTCTTCTAATAAAGATCAACGGGGCGCAGTTGACCCCTTTGACCCGTTTGAAGTTGGCGAACCATTAAAAGAGCCTGTATATTATGACAGCATCCCTAACGATGATGAAATGCCACCTAAAACAAATAATGCTGAAACTTCTAAGGACATAGCGGAACTTAATACCCTAGATATTCAAAATGCTACTCAACACAAAACTAGCCCTATAACTGGGAAAAGTGGTTCAGAAAGTGGAAACAAGTATATAGATAGATCAACTAAGCCCACAAGAAAGAAATATCATGCATACAACGGCTTCAATCTTGATTATCAAGTTGACCAGTTACGCAAAATGTTAAACAGCAAAACAAACAAGCGCTATATTATCACGTCTCAACAAATTCCATTAATTGAGCAACGATTAAAAGACGGTTTCACCCTGTATGACTTTGAAAGAGCTATTGATTATCTTGTTCAGCAAAAACAATCAATATCAGTTAAAGAGCTAGTGATAAACATTAGTAATTATCTAAATAAAATTAATTCGAATTAGTTTAATTTAAAAGGCGACTGTATTAATTTACAGCCGTCTTATTTTTATGATGCTTAGAAATGCCGACATAGTCAGCCCCTAAAAAGGGATGCAATTAATATCAATGCTGACATCGAGTTTCTACGATGATTTAGTTTGAACTCGTTGAATAATTAATTTGTTTAGGGTTTGGACTGTTCAAAGATTCATCTAGTAAATGCTCCAATTTATCACGGTTTGAGCAATTAGCAAGAGCTTGTTTTTTAGCATCCATGAAAGATATATCAGAACGAGCTTGTAAAAGAGTGATATACAAGTTTACCGTTTGCCAATACGTCAACGAACTTAAAAAGCTTGCTAAATTATCCATTTTGGGCGTATCTAGGGCTTTTTTAGTACTTTCAGCATCAACTACACCATTATCAAGATAAATCACTGGGAACACGTTGTAATACTGTTGAGCTGATATAAACGCCTTGTAAAACTCTAACAATGCATCATTCTTTTTTAAATAATAAGTGTGCAAGCAATAGCCCACTTCATCCGCTATCTGCTGACTTGGTAAAAAGCCGTCAAAATATTTAAGCGTTAGTATTTTCTTAAATGGATGCTTCTTAGTATCCGACAAGCCTTGAAATGCCTTTGCTACGCTATAGACAATTCTAATCATGTTTCTTGTATCGCTTGAAATTGACCCCTTATTCAAGTAGCTTGCTAGGCTATCTTCTTTTAGAGTTAGTATCCACTCACGTTGCATCCCTGTTGAATAAATATAATTATCAAGATCATATTCAAGAAACCTATTAATATTTTTCGCTAGTTCATGTTTATTCATTTTTTCATCCTGACATTTCTAACACCTTAAAAAGCATAGTGACATTAATGACACCTTAAAAAAGAAGATATACGTAATTTTGCGCAGATATATTTTTAATATGCTGACACAATAATTAAAGCGATTATTTATTGAGTTAATAGCATTTTAAAGGCTAGTATTTTGCTAATATATTGATATTAACGGGCTATATTTAATCTAGTTAAAAATTTCTAAAAACAGGTTTATTGAAAATAGTGAGTGTGAATGTATGACAGAAACAATGAACGTCAAAAAGTTTTTAAAAGATGATTTTTGGCATTACATAAATTTAGGCGGTATTCAATATAATCAATTATCAAGCCCACAGTTAACTTTTACACCTAATACTCATAGTTATACTAATGGGACTGAAAAACGCCTCATAGACGATATGAGCGAGGCTGAAAGAAGTACATATGTGGCAACTACAATAGTTATAGCTTTTAAAGATTGCACCGACATTGAGGGACAACGGCATAAAAGTATTTTGGAAGATTATTATATTAAAGAGCTAACCAATCAAGCTATAGCGATTAGAGTTAATTTAAGCGATTGGAAATATAAAAAGGCTAAAAGAAAAGCGCTTGAAGAGTTTACAGAACGATTTAATTTTTGGCGTTTAAAACGTGATTGTCCCGAATTGCCTATACTTACATGCTGAATCAAATAAAAGGCATAACAATAAATAATATGCAGACCTTAAAAAAGGCATAGCGACATTTGAGACACCCTAAAAAAGGCATAGCAATATTTTAGAACCTTTAAAAAGATATTCAGCAACTAAAAAACTCACTACGCAATTTTGCGCAGTGAAACAACTTAGAACTAAATTTTACTTCATACGATGCTAAGAAATGCTAAT